>JALGVQ010000187.1 GCA_025774615.1 bacterium | reverse complement strand
ATTGATGAAGCGGATGGCGGGTCGGATCTGAGATGTGTCGGGGCGATAGAGGCCGGTGGCACTGTAGGTCTGATGAGTGGGAGCGAGCACCACATCGAAGCCGCGGATGATGCCGGCCACTGCACCAATCAGAGCGCCCTGAAGAGCAGTATCCCACATCTGCTGTGGGGCCTCGATCCCCAGGATATCCCGCTTCACTCCGGTGTCATCCGGGGAGATGGTTCCCAGGAGAGCCCCGCCGGCACCGCCGAGCAGCAGCCCCTCCAGTATCCGGGCCCGCCGCTCGACCCTGACTTCTTTTACCTGCAGCCACGAGATCCCGACACGCGCCTCCATCAAGGTGGCGGCATTAAGCGCCAGCGTGATCTCCGTTGCATCCACTTCCATGATCATGCCCCGCATGGTCTGGCCGTTCCGCAGAGTGATGACTGCGCTCCGGTTCACCTCCTGCCGGAGGAGCAGGGCGTGGTCGGGCATATCCTCGCGTCCCGGGGGAGTCAGCTGGACACCGTACCCCTGAGCCTGGAGAGGAGGCAGGGCCGGAAAAACAAGGAATGTGAGGAAGGCAGTAAGGACGATGCCGATCAGGCAGGGGAAGAGACGCGTATGCAGGCCGGACGGAGACATGATTGTCAGAGTAGGGCAATGATCGAGCCCCGACAACTCCTCAACGACAGGTTTCTGTGGCCGTAGTGGTCCTGTAGACATAGGATACTCGAGTCTGCGACGGTTTTTTCACTCCGGGATGGAGGCCAGATGTGGTTTCGAATCGAATGTTCATCCTCGCATGTCTGCTGACAGTGCTGCTGCCCCGGCAGAGTATCGATGCACAGGTCCGTGGGGGGGCGGCCCGTGGAGAGGATGCGGAAAAACCGCGGGTTCTGGTTCTGGCCACCGGCGGGACGATCGCCAGCCGGGCCGGATCATCCACCCAGGTCAGCGGATACTCCATAGGGTTCACCGGTGATCAGCTGCTTGCGATGATCCCCGGGGTAGAGGATATCGCCGATGTGACCGTGGAACAGTTCAGCAACATCCCCTCCGGTTCGATGTCGGTGGAGCGCTGGATCGCGATGTCGAATCGGATCACCGAACTGCTGGAAGGGCCCGATGACTATGACGGCGTGGTGGTGACCCACGGCACCGATACCCTCGACGAGACCGCCTTTTTCCTCCATCTCACGGTAAAGAGCGATAAACCGGTCGTCTGTACCGGTGCCATGCGTCCATCCTCCTCGGTCTCGGCTGACGGTCCGATGAACCTGTTCAACAGCATCAGGCTTGCGGGGGACCCTTCTGCCCGCGGTATGGGCGTGATGGTGATGCTCAATGATGAGATCAATTCAGCCCGGGAGGTGTACAAGAGTGATACCCACCGGGTGGAGACTTTTCAGAGCGGGGCGCTCGGGTTCCTCGGATGGGTCGACAGTGATGGTGTCGTCTTCTACCGGAAGCCGCTGCGCCGGCATACGGCCGACTCTGAATTCGATATCAGCGACCGGGAAGACCTTCCGCGGGTCGATATCGTCTACACCTACATAGGTGTTGATGAGTATGCGGTGAAGGGGTTCGTGGAGGCCGGTGCGAAGGGACTCATCATCGAGGGGATCGGGGCGGGGGGGGCTCCCTCATCGTTCAGGTCGGCGTATCGGTTGATGAGCGAGGCGGGGATCGTGACCGTGCGTGGCTCGCGTACCCCCGACGGACGGGTGACCGGTGGTGTGGATACCCTGCCGGCACACAAGGCCCGCATCCTGCTCATGCTTGCCCTCACGATCACCGATGATCGAAGTGAGATCCAGCGGATCTTCGGGGAATACTGAGAGAGATATCAGGCAGGAAATAATAAACAGGAGGAGCTGAAGCGTGGTGGAAGAGGGGAACCCGGACACTATTGCAGCTGATGGCCAGGCAATGAATATCGACCGGCATGAGTTCTACCAGAAGGCTGTCCAGTACCCGGCCTCCGATATCGATATCTTCCTCGAAGTCTACCAGAAAGAGTATGGCAGAGAACCTCTTGTGATACGTGAGGATTTCTGTGGTACTGCCTTATTGTCAACAATATGGGTGTCTGGTGATCGTGCCCGTCGAGCGATCGCGATCGACATCGACCAGGAGACGCTCGACTGGGGACTGGCACATAATATCCAGCCGGCCGGCAGCGATGTCGAGGGGCGTATAGAACTGATCCAGGCCGATGTCCTTGAAGGGGAGGGTCCCCCGGCGGATATCATCTGCGCCATGAACTTCAGCTTCAACATCCTCGATACGAGGGAGAAACTCCTGCGCTATTTCACCGCCGCCCGGCAGTCGGTCGCAGACGGCGGACTCTTCATCCTCGAGATGTTCGGCGGTACCGAGGCGATCGTCGCCGGGATCGAGGATCGTGAGAAGGAGGGCTTCACCTACCGCTGGGAGACCGAGTGGTTCGACCCGATCACGAACACCGCCCGCTGTCATATCGGGTTCCTCTTTCCTGACGGCTCCAGCATGGAACGGGCGTTCTCGTATGACTGGCGGCTCTGGTCACTCCCGGAAGTGACCGATCTCCTCAGGGATGCAGGGTTCGGTTCCTGGCGGATATTCTGGGAAGAGGTGGATGATGATGGAGCGGGGACCGGCGAGTACCGTGAGACGACCGGGGAAGAGAACCAGGAGACCTGGATCGTCTACATCGTTGCGAAAGTGTGACAGAACAGTACTGACAGCGGCACATACTTGATGCACATTCCCTGAAGTTGTACGGAATCGAACAAGCATCCACGAACAGAAGGGGGCCATATGACCGGAATCGTTGGTTACGGCTCATACCTGCCACGTTACCGGATAACCGTCGAGTCGATCGCCAACCAGTGGGGCAAGGATCCCGAGGCTGTCAAGAACGGCCTGCTGGTCAACGAGAAGACCGTGCCCGGCATGGACGAGGACACGATCACCATCTCGATCCAGGCGGCAAAGTATGCTCTTCAGCGCGCCCGGATAGACCCACAGGAGATCGGCGCGGTCTATATCGGATCGGAATCGCACCCCTATGCCGTGAAACCGAGCGGTACGGTGCTGATCGATGCCCTCGGCATCGGCCCCGATGTCCATACGGCTGATTACGAGTTCGCCTGCAAGGCGGGCACCGAGGCGATGTATGTGGCCTGGAGCCTCGTGAAGGCAGGCGAGATGAAATACGCTCTCGGTATCGGTGCCGATACGTCACAGGGTGCCCCGGGAGACGCGCTGGAGTTCACCGCTTCAGCAGGAGGCGCGGCCTTCATCATGGGCTCTGAAAAGGTGATCGCCGAGATCGAAGCCACGTATTCCTATACATCTGACACGGCCGATTTCTGGCGTCGTGAGATGCGCGAGTATCCAAAGCACGGTGGACGCTTCACCGGTGAACCGGCCTACTTCAAACACGTGCTGGGCGCGGGGAACGGGATGCTGGAGCGTACCGGGCTCAAGGCAGAGGATTTCGCTTACGCCATTTTCCACATGCCGAACGGGAAGTTCCCTCTGAGGGCGGCAAAGACCCTCGGATTCACACGGGAACAGGTCGATCCCGGCTGGGTGGTTCCCTGGATGGGCAACACCTATTCAGGTTCATCACCCACCGGTTTCGCGGCCACCCTCGACATCGCCAGACCGGGCGATCGGATCCTGCTGGTCTCATTCGGATCGGGTGCGGGCAGTGATGCCTTTGTCTTCAATGTCACCGACGAGATCGATGTGGTGCGTGATCTGGCCCCGAGTTTCAAATCCCTGCTCGATGACAACAAGATCTACCTCAACTATGGCGAATACGCCAAGTTCAGGGGCAAGATCCTGATGAACGACTGATTCCGTAGAGGAACGGTTCATGGTCACGAGACAAGGCAAGGAGTTGAGAGCATGAAAGATGTTGCTATCGTCGGCATCGGGATGACGCCATTTGGTGAATTGTGGGATATGTCATTTAGGAACCTGTTCGCCGAAGCAGCGCTGGCTGCGATCGGGGATGCAGGTGTGGACCACATCGACAGCATGTATGTGGGATCGATGTCCCCCGGTCTGTTCATTCACCAGGAGCACATCGCCGCAATGCTGGCCGACTACCTCGGTGTGGCGGGAATCCCGTCGACCCGGGTGGAATCGGCCTGTGCATCGGGCGGACTCGCGGTGAGGTCGGCAATCTTCGAGGTGGCCTCCGGAGCGAGTGATATCGTGCTCGCCGGTGGTGTGGAGAAGATGAACGACGGCGCCGACGCCACGTTCGCCCTCGCCACCGCGGCCGACCAGGAATATGAAGCCTTTCATGGCATCACCTTCCCCGGACTGTATGCCTTCATCGCGAATGCCCATATGGCGAAATACGGAACCACACGGGAGCAACTCGCTGATGTGGCGGTGAAGAACCACGGACACGGCGCCCTCAACCCGAAGGCGCAGTTCCCCTTTACGATCACCCGTGAGCAGGTGATGAATGCCACTATGGTCGCTGATCCCCTGCGGCTTCTTGACTGCTCCCCGGTTACCGATGGAGCGGCGGCGGTGATCGTGACGACACTGGAGACGGCGGAGAAACTGGGCAAGCCGATCGTGAAGGTGATCGCCTCCGGCGCGGCCACCGACGGCATCGCCCTGCATTCACGTAAGGATGTCACGACCATCCCATCGGTCGCTCTTGCCGCGGAGCGGGCATTCTCCCAGGCCGACCTCACCCCCGAAAAGATCGATGTGGCGGAGGTACATGACTGCTTCACGATCGCCGAGCTGGTAGTGACCGAGGAACTCGGTTTCGTCGATCGCGGAAAATCGGGAGAAGCGGTCTCGGCCGGTGAGACAAAACTGGGTGGCCGGATACCGATCAACACGAGCGGTGGACTCAAATCGAAGGGGCACCCGGTGGGAGCATCCGGTGTCGCCCAGGTGATCGAGATCGTCGATCAGCTGCGAGGCAGCGCGGGCGATCGTCAGGTAGAAGGTGCCCGCTACGGGCTCACCCAGAACATGGGCGGCTCAGGGGCAAGCTGCGTGGTCCACATCATGGAGGGCGTATCATGATCACACCGAAATACACCCGAGAGATCCCCCAGCGCTATCGCCTGGAGGCCGGGAAGTGCACCGGTTGCGGTTACCTCGCCTTCCCGCCGAGGGTCATCTGTCCCGAATGCGGCTCCCGTGAATTCGAGCTGGCCCAGCTCGATCCGGCAGGTACGATCGTGACGTTCACGATCCTGCAGGTGGCAGCCGATGAGTTCGCGACCGAGATCCCGCTCCCCATCGCTATCATCGAGACCGATAACGGAGGCAGGCTCACCGCCCAGGTGGTCGACTGTGATCCCGATGAAGT
>JALGVQ010000186.1 GCA_025774615.1 bacterium | reverse complement strand
GGTCCCTACCAGAGCTGAGAGCGAATCATCTCCTTCGCTCGGCAGCAACTCATCACACCCACCGGCAAAACCGATGAGAAGAAGCAGAATCATGGCCACAGAAAGGCGCTTGAAAAGCATGCAGATCTCCTTAAGCAAGTTCATAAGCGGATTCCGGCCCTTGCTGAACGGACGGTAAGGAACATTCAGAGGACAGAGAACCATTTTTGGCGGGCTGGCCGTTCCATCAGGAACATGGACAACGTTTCTTACATATAATTAATATCGGGCTCCGTCAATTGCCAGTAATAGAATATCTCTGATTATCCTGCCGACCTCATCATTGGTCTGGCTCCCGCTGAATCGGGCGGCCTGGATCCCTGAGGAAAACAAAGAATAAGCGCCATCGAGCAGAACAGTTTACCAGAACACCTGAAACCGTACGTGTCCGCCATCGAACCAGCCGGTGGACGTATCACGATCAAGATCCACGTTGGCACCCCAGACGAACATCGCCCTGTCACTTATATACCATCCCATGTCAAATCTGAAACGGGAATGAAAGTAGGAGTGATGCCGCCCCTGGATATTGGCATCGCGTATCACATCGCGTGAATCGAAGTCGAGACCGATTTCCCCTCTGAATCCATTCTGCGCCCGATAGGTCACCGTTCCCCTGCCGATCCAGGTTCGGTCCTCGTAATCGATGAGATAGGATTCGGCAACATCAGGACAGGAACGGTTTTCCAGTCTTAAAACACGGACCAGGTAAGCGTCCAGCAATACGTTCCCCCCTAGTCGCTGCATTCCATATATGCCGATCTGACCGGTGGTCTCATTGAGGTCAAACGAATCCTCCGGTGGACTCTGATCGAGCATCTGTCGATCCATTCCACTCTTCACAACAGTAGCAAATGTCCCTGTCGCACTATTTCTCGATGGGGCCCACTCCAGGAGCGCACCCGCGTACCCATATCCCTCATTCTGTCTGAAGCTCCCCAGGGTATCTGCCTGTTCAGTCACGATCACATCACCAGGGCTCATGATCAGACCATACAGTTCAGAGCGGAACTGCCGGCCCAGGGGGATATCCGCTGACAATCGCGCTGTGAACGGGTGCTTGACATAGTTGAGCGACACGGGAGAGTATTTCGGGCCAACACCGAGAACCTGATAGATAATATCACTGAATGGATCAAGAGCACCTGCTGCGACCGTAATGCTGCTCTGCCCTGGAGTGAACGTCAACCCGAACTCAAGATCCATCTCTTCCTTGCTCGATTTCAGCCATCCCGTCAGAAAACCAGTCACATTTCCGTCAGCAGACGATTTCCGGAAGATTGCCCGGACAAGTGAGCGCTCAGCCTGCATGGTTGATTCCTGGTTGAAGAGCACATCGAAGTCCCAGGTATCAGAGAGAGGAACCGACCCGGCTATTTCAGCCGCTTGAACCAGGTTTACGTAATTGATACTCCCACCACGCCAGCGGGCGCCGCGTCTGCGGGTGTACCACTCATAGTCTTCAGAGAGTGAAAAACCGAACGAGACGATATCGAGCGCATACTCCTCGTCCTCCAGCGAATTGAAGCGCTGCAGTATTCCGCATTCGCTGAGACGACCGAAGTAACTGCCGTTTCGATCGAATAGGGTGACGCGTACACCGTCTTCCCAGCCACGCAACGTTGCATGGAGATAGCTTGTATAATCGTTCTGTGCCCGTGCAACCGTTGCAATACCGAAAAGGGCTATTATTGATCCGAAAACAATGCCGCGACATCGACCCATCGGTGTGTCGCTCATAATGGGTCAATGGTACTTGATGATCGATCAGTCGTTCAATCGCATACCTGATTGTTGTACAGATGTGCTCATGTGCCCGGAAAAAGGGAATCAGCTCTTGTCGAGCACTCCCCAGTCCTGTCGACCGGCCCAATCCGGGAACGATTCCCATGCCACTTCCGGGTATTCACTCTTCAGGCCCTCGATATCCGCGGTGTACCCATCCGTGATGAACCATTCATACATCAGGGCCATATCCTCACTCATTTCGCGCACCTGCTCGATCGGCACTTCGAAATACCCTATCTGACGGCCGCTGGCGGTGCTGATCGCTTCGGCGTATTCCTGACCGGTCAGTCCGTCACCGGCAAGGTTGATCCGCTTACCCAGGAACCGGTCCGGGTTCTGGATCACCAGCGCTGCCAGTTCGCCGATGTTCTTCACCGAAACACTCTGCAGAGAGACCTCAGCAGGCATCGCCATGGCAAACGTTCCATCCTGCAGACCGGGCAGGACGAATGGCGACATCATATTGTCGTAGAAGTACACCGGTGCGATGATGGTGTACGGTACCCCACTCTCCCTGAGATACCCCTCGACCCTGGATTTGCTGTCAAAGTGAGGGACACCTGTATTCTCGTCGGCATCGGAGACCGAACTATACACCAGATGACCTGTACCGGCCTCGCGGGCAGCCTGGACGGCATTGATCCCGTGAACCGTTTCCGTTTCAACTCCGGCCTCGAACGGTGTCCCCATAAGAAACACCGTGTCGAATCCCCGGAACGCTTCTACCAGGGATGCACGGTCATCCATATCACCTGTGACGAAACCTATTCCCCTCGCTCCAAGAGCTCTGGCTTTCTCAGAGTCAGGATTCCGCGTCATTGCCGTTATTTCAAGCCCTCTGTCCAGGAGCGCGTCAACTACCGCCCCGCCCTGCTGTCCGGTCGCACCGGTCACCAGAATACGCCTGTTACTCATCAGATTTCTCCATTTGAATAAAATGTGGATTGCATTCAACTGTTTGCGCGCCTGAAGGGGGAAATCTTACGAGGAAAAACTACCGGACTGAGGTTGGAGGACCTTCACCGCTGAACCGCTCGTTATAATCCCCGGAAGTACTCGGGACGAAGTGGAACTTCCCCCCGAAGAGCCGCGTCGATAGTGGCGATGATCCTCTCCCGGTCACGTGGAAGCCGCCCTTCAATGGGCAGGTAATTGGACGCATGGTTGGTGCGGAAGAGCGCTCTCGTCGGGTGGGTCTCGGCGACCATCGTGCGCATCTCCCGCAGCAGATCGGGAACAGCAGGAAGTTCGAACTTCCCCTTATCCGTCATGCGTTGATGGGGTGTCCCCGGAATGATGGTGAGAGTAAGGGCGGAAAGATATTCCGGATCCATCTCGGTTATAAGGCGGGCCGTTTCACGGGCATGTTCCTCAGTTCGCTCTACACCACCCACACCCAGCAGCATGATCACGCTCTGCTTCATTCCCGCCCTGTGGGCTTTCCCGGCAGCCCTGGTATGGTCCTCAAACGTTGCGCCCTTGACGATGCGATGGAGTGTTACATCATCCCCCGACTCAGGACCAATATAGAGGAGTGACAGGCCTGCCGCCCGAAGCTCGGCCAGTTCGTCATCACTCTTCTCGAGAACGTTCTGTGCAGTCGCATAACACGAAACCCGGCGTAATTGCGGCATCCTCTCGCGCAGAGCCCTGAGGACCTCCCGCCAGTGAGGGAGACCCATGACAAGCGCGTCACCATCAGCAACGAAGACCTTTGTAATCGAGGGATCCACCTGAGCCGCCTCGGTGATGTCCTCCAGGATCTCATCGAGTTCCCGCACGCAAAAGTCTTTATCCCGGTACATGCCGCAGTACGTGCACAGGTTGTGCGAGCAACCGATAGTCGCCTGCAGAATAAATGATCGCGCCTCTGAGGGGGGGCGCCAGAGTCTTCCTTCGTATCGCATGGCTTCCCTGCAGTTGCTGGTGGTGGCTCAGGAGCTTGTCTGGCTCTCGATACAGTCCTTCAACTGGCACAGCGAGTGGTTCCAGATTACGTCATGTATAAAGGCTGGGAAGAGAAATCTGAAGACTTTAAGGGTGAATCTGCTCAGCTGTCCTGTTCCATTCGAGAGGTCGAAGGTAACGTAGATGGACAGGCCGCACTTCCCCTTGCCAAGTGGCTCGATCTCGAATATCAGAACGCCTCCCTGTGCGAAACCATCCATGACCCTGTAGATAAGATGGTGGTGTCCAATGCTCCTCTCCAGCATCAGGTTGAATGAGAGAAAACCGGGTGTCACTCTGTATCGGATGATGCTGCCCTCCCGGTTCGGTTCGCCCCGGACCCGTCTGACATCGACGAACCGGGGACGGAAATAGCCTCTCTCCTCATTTCCAAAACGACCCAACCGTGCAAAGATGATGTCCCCGGGTGCCTTGATCTTGATGGTGTACATCTTCTCGATGTCCCGTCGTCGCGGGAGCTTGATCCCGGCCTGGAGAATGAGATTGATAAACTGCCGCCGCTTGGTGCCGAATTGCTCCCGGTAAACACCAGTAGTATGTCTTCCCAGATTTCGCCATTTGAGTCCAAACAGAAGTTCCGCCAGATAATTCCTGATTGTCACCAGGAGACCGCCGGTCGCAATAGACCAGATCGTCGATGGGTGCAGCATCAAGCGCAATATGTATCTATATGAGGCATCGCCACTGGCGATACTCCACAGGATACGTTCCAGTCTTCGGTGTGGACTGGTTCTTGTCTTTCTCTCAGTAAAGATGGCCTGGTACAGCACACGGCTCAGGACAGGAGTGCTGAAGGTGATTCTATGCAGCACGAATACTATCCGGCCGAACAGGTTGTCCCGGGATATGGCTTTGACCCCGGGCCAGTATGCCCTGCCCAGGCTCAGCCTGTCCGTGCCCTGTGCCAGCAGAGTATGAGCCAGTATTCGGGATGTTTCGTATGCTGAATAGATTCCATCTTTATTGAGCCGGGAAGTAGCCAGGTCTCCGATAACGGCCACTCTATCTGCGATTGCGGTTCCTGCGTCACCTGTCACCATGTGCGGACTGCATGTGCAGCTCAGTATGTGAGGACCTGGAAGCAGTTTTCTGACATGCGGCAGGGCAAGAAAACGGTTCACAGCCTCGAGACGTTCAGCATGGCCTACGATACGGTCGATATCGGGACCGATCAGGACGACCGTCACAAACTCCGTCTTTGGTATGATTGAGCACATTTCCAGCCTGAGATCTGCAGAACCGTATTCGATGAAGTAGACCTCTCCCTGCATTTGGGCCAAAGTCAGCTCTGGGACTCCGAGTTCACATATTACTGCTCTTCTCAGGCTCGGCGGCGTGAATCCAGGCATCATTACCTGCAAAGATCTGAGAAGACCGTTTTCATGGTTCTGCATTGACGTCATATGGTTAACACCGGGCGCAATCACCAGAAAATCGGCCTCGAGTATCTTTTTTTCTGTTCCAGTATCATAGTGGACCAATGGACGGGCTGTGTCTGAGTAGCCAACCTCGCACACATCCCCGGTAACCAGTACAGCGCCTTCTTT
>JALGVQ010000023.1 GCA_025774615.1 bacterium | reverse complement strand
CCATCTCGATCAAAGACCAGGATGGCGTGCTGTCCCGCGTCGGCGATGAGGAGATTACCGTCGGAGTCGAAAAAGGCATTCATCGGGCGGAAGAACATCGCCTCTTCCGGTCCGTCGACTCCGGCTACCGCCACTTCGGTGAGTTCGGGCGCGTTCCTCATCGAACCGCGTGAACCGTTCTCGATGACTGGAACCTCCTGGGCCGAGGCGATGCCGGTACCGAGCAGGATGAATGAAAAAAAGACCATCACTATCAGAGAAAGGCTTTGTGCGGGAGAGTCGATTTTCCGGGACATTGTGTTCATTTCCTCGCTGGTTCGGTTCTTCCAGACAGATTATCGATCACATCAAGGTATTCAAACGACCCGATACCAGAATAGTTCAAAGACGACGAAGGATTTTCACCCTTTCTGCATTGCCGGAACGGGGTCGGAATGCTTCCCTTCGGAGTATGACTGACCTGAAACGGAAAGCGATCATCGAGCTCGATATCGAGAGCCTCGCCTTCGGCGGCCGGGGAATCGGCCGGACGGAGGAGGGGAGAGTGGTGTTCGTGGACGATGCTCTCCCCGGACAACGGGTATCAGCACAGATCCTCAAGGTGAAAAAACGACATGCCGAAGCGCGATTGGTGGAAGTCCTCCGTCGGAGCCCCGAGGAAGTCGAACCTCGCTGTGTTCATTTCGGCACCTGTGGCGGTTGTCGCCTGCAGCATCTGACCTACGAGGCACAGCTCCGGGAGAAGGGCGATCAGGCCAGGGAAGCGTTGAGGCGGATCGGGGGATTCAGGGGACTCGAGGTGGAACCTATCCTGCCAAGTCCCCGGATATACGGGTACCGGAACAAGATGGAATACTCCTTCGGTGACATGAGATGGCTTACGTCAGAAGAGATGGCGGATCCCGGTTCGGTCCCGGAGAGAGACTTCGCGCTCGGCCTGCATCCTCGTGGTCACTGGTCCCGGACACTCCATCTCAGCGAGTGTCATCTGCCAGACCCGTTTTCAACGGAAATCCTGAAAGTGGTGCAGGAGAGCACATCCCGCAGCAGATTCAGACCATATTCCACCAGGGGACATACCGGGTTCTGGCGCTTTCTGACGGTTCGGGAGGGCGTGCGGACCGGTCAGTGGCTGGTGGATATCATAACCGCCGACGATCCGGCCGGAGCCGGCGAAGTGGAGACACTCGCGGGTCATCTGAAAGCCTCCTTTCCGGCAATCACGACGGTCACCCATACCCGGTCCCGATCGAGGGCGAACGTCGCCACCGGTGAGAAGGAGCAGATCCTCGTCGGACCGGGCTATATCGAGGAGCAGGTGGGAGGGCTCACCTTCCGCGTTTCTCCCCGGGCCTTTTTCCAGACGAATACAGATGGAACAGAACAGCTCTATGAGACCGTGGTTGAGCTGGCCGGTCTCACCGGGAAGGAACGTGTCTATGATATCTTCTGTGGCACCGGCACCATCGCGCTGCTGATGGCATCCCGTGCCGGTGAGGTCATCGGCGTCGAGCGGGAGGCAGCGGCGGTCGTCGACGCGGCCGCGAATGCGGAAGTGAACGGGATAGGGAATGCCCGATTCATCGAGGGTGACGCGACCGGACTGCTTCGGGAAGGGGCAATATGGGGTGAGCCTGATGTCATTGTTCTCGACCCGCCCCGTGCGGGTCTTCATCCCGACCTGCGTGAGGTGGTTGCAACCCTCGGAGCAGGGCGGATCATCTACGTCTCCTGCAATCCCACCACGCTTGCCGCGGATCTGAAAGAAATCTGTGCGAACAATTACCGGCTCGAGGTCGTTCAACCAATCGACATGTTCCCACATACACCGCACGTGGAGTGTGTCACCCTTCTCGTGCGTGAATGATATCTCAGGAGAGTACCCTCTGATGATCTTCAGTCGATCCCGAACCCGATCCCGATTCCTTCCACGACCCGGTTCGCAAGCCTGTTCAGTACCCATACGACGTTCAGCTTCTCCGCCGATCCTGGCGTTCATCTCTGCCATCTCCATCTCTCTTCTGACTATGACTGCCTGTGGCGGCGGTTCGAAAGACGGGTGGACAGGCACGATCGCACTCGAGGATGGAGTGCTCCATCTCTACAACCCGGCCCTGCCTCTCTGGGGCATCGATCATCATCCCCTGGTCGAACGAGAGGTGCTGGGCGCTGATGGATCTGATTTTGAGGCTCTCTTCTCCGAGCCGATCGGACTGATCACCTCGAGTGATGGCACGCGTTTCGTGCTGGACGCGAAAGATATGAGGGTGATGCGGTTCGACAGGGATGGTTCCTATCTCGGGTCCTTCGGTCGCGAGGGGGAGGGGCCGGGTGAATTCTCTCAGCCGACAGCCCTCGCCATGCTTCCGGGTGAGATCATCCTCGTTGCTGATGGCGGCAATCGTCGACTCTCACAGTACACCACTGATGGACTCTTCCTCGATTCGGTGACACTGCAGCGGGCTCTGGGACAGATCAGAACGGACCGTACAGGAACGGTGTACCTGCACGATCAGTCGAGAGGAATGACCGTCTCGATCAATATGGGTGTGGCGGACTCCGAGGAGGCACCGACCCTCATCGACATACTCGATGAGATGGGTGAACGGATCGGCGGATTCGGGACCGTTGAGGAATATGAGGGCTTCATGCTCAGTTCCTGGATGAACAAGGTCTACCCCGCATTCACACCGGGCGATTCGATGGTCCTGAACTACATGGGCAAGGACCGGATCGAGGTCTACAGGCCGGACAACACCCTGGCACGGGTGGTGCACCGGATCCTGCCGTACATTCCGGTCGAGCCGATGGAAGAAACACGTCAGACGACCCACGATGACGGCACGGTCAGTTTCAGCATGTTCTTCGAGTTCGATATCCAGAGCACCGGCTTCGCCATCTCGCCCGACGGACATTACTGGGCGGCGCTTGTTGCGCTGACCCAGACCGACCGGCGTGAGGGGATCGAGGAGGAGGATGAGATTCCCCAGGAATGGGCGGTTGATCTCTTCGATGCGGCCGGCCGCTGGCTTGCAAGACACCCGCTCGGCATCGACTATCCGCAGGCGTCGCTCGACTGGGGGCCGGCAGGCCTCTATATCCTCAATCCTCAGGGAGATGCCACCATCCACCGTTTCGAGGTCGTGCCGCCTGTCTGACCGGAAACACCGGAAAAGAGGGTCATGAAGGACGCATTCACGCTCACCGCTGAAGAGATCGCTGAACTCCCCTCCGATGGCGGGCCCGGGTTCAACCGTCTCATCTTCGAACAGAGTCCCTACCTGCTGCAGCACGCCCGGAATCCCGTGGAGTGGTACCCATGGGGAGAAGAGGCGTTCAAGAAAGCAGCCAGGGAAGACAAACCGGTCTTTCTCTCTATTGGTTACGCTACCTGTCACTGGTGCCACGTGATGGAACATGAATCGTTCGAGGATGAGGAGATAGCCGCGCTCCTCAACGACAATTTCGTGGCGGTCAAGGTGGACCGGGAAGAACGTCCCGATCTCGATCATGTTTACATGGCCGTGACGCAGGGTTTGACCGGCAGCGGGGGGTGGCCGATGACGGTCGTTATGACACCGGAACGCAAACCGTTCTTCGCAGGCACCTATTTCCCGAAGGAGAGCGGGTTCGGCCGACCCGGTATGAATGATCTGCTTCCGCGGCTGATGGAAGCATGGAAAGATCAGCGGGACGAGGTCGTGCACTCGGCTGAGGAGATCACGAAATGGCTGAGTGGTGACACGGATTCAGGACCCGATCGGGAACTGGGCGAGGAAACACTTCATGAAGCGTTCCAGGCGCTGGCTCACAATTTTGATCCGGTCGCCGGGGGGTTCGGCCAGGAGCCGAAATTCCCCACTCCCCACAACCTTCTCTTCCTCCTGAGATACTGGAAGCGGTTCGATGAGCCACACGCTCTCGATATGGTCGAGTCGACTCTGGAGAAGATGCGTAACGGCGGCATCTACGATCACATCGGCCATGGATTTCATCGATACTCGACCGACCCGATCTGGCTCGTCCCCCATTTTGAAAAGATGCTCTACGATCAGGCGCTGATCGCCGAAGCTGCGCTCGAGACCTTTCTCGCGACCGGGCGACATGAATTCGCCGGGATCGCCCGGGACATCTTCACGTATGTCCTGCGCGACCTCACCGACGGGCAGGGAGGGTTTCTCTCGGCCGAAGACGCCGACAGTGAGGGTGAAGAGGGACAGTTCTATCTCTGGACTGCCGAAGAAGTCACCTCGGTCCTGGGACTGGACGCACCGCTTTTCTGCAGGGCATTCGCGCTGGAAGGGGAAGGGAACTACCGGGACGAAGCGACCGGCGAACTCACCGGCAGGAATATTCCCCATAAGAGGCTTACCGGTGAAGCCATGTCCGCTGAAACCGGTCTCTCTCCGGAGGCTCTGGCAGAGAAGCTGGAGGATTGCCGTGCCCGTCTCTTTGCGGTCCGCGAGCAAAGGATCCATCCGCTCAAGGATGACAAGATACTGACCGACTGGAACGGTCTGATGATATCCGCTCTCGCGCGGGGAGGGCGCATTCTGGGTGATGAGGCGTATACCCGGGCGGCGGAGCGGGCCGCGCGGTTCATCTGGAACGAAGTACGGGATGAGCAGGGCAGACTGCTGAAACGATCACGGAGGGGGCAGGCGGGCCTCCCCGCGCACCTCGATGATCATGCGTTCTATCTGCAGGGACTCATGGATCTCTATGAGGCGACCTTCGACACAGAGTGGCTGAAATGGTCGATCGAGATCGCCGGTCAGATGGCTGAGCGATTCCACGACCCCGGATCGGGCGGATTCTTCTTCACTGCCTCCGATGCCGAGGATCTCATTGTACGTAAAAAGGAGATATACGACGGTGCTATCCCTTCAGGTAATTCGGTGTCGGCACTTGGGCTGCTGCGCCTGAGCCGTATCACGGCTCGACCTGAATGGGAGGAGATAGCCGCAGGTATCCTCCATTCGTTCGGTGGACAGGTGGCACACGCGCCGGCGGGATCCACCCGACTTCTCCTCGCGCTCGATTTTCTGATCGGACCTTCAACCGAGGTCGTCATAGCGGGCAGATCTGGTGCCGCTGACACTCATCAGATGTTTGATGCCCTTTCCGGGGAGTTCCAACCGAACATGGTCACTCTCTTTCGGCCTGTTGATGAGGATGAACCGGAGATAGTCGATCTCGCTGCCCATACACGTAGCCGGACCAGTATTGAGGAAAAGGCTACCGCATATGTCTGTCGTGACTACTCATGTAACAGACCTGTAACATCCGTGAACGAGATGATGGCATTCATAGACCAGACTCGATATGAGGTGACGGAAGAATGAAGAGAATCACAATGTTCAAACCGGCGACGATCACACTGCTGACCCTGATTGTTTCTGGAACGATACTCACTATTCACGCTCAGCAGCAGCCTGCTCGCCAGCAGCCTGCTCGGAGGGATCAGGCGGCAGATCCGGGAACAATGCAGGTGTCCCCTGAACGTCTTGCA
The DNA here is from genome assembly GCA_025774615.1 of bacterium. GTDB lineage: Bacteria > Blakebacterota > Blakebacteria > Blakebacterales > Blakebacteraceae > Blakebacterum. The sequence continues at coordinate 13,652 of JALGVQ010000023.1, read as the reverse complement.
CGCCTGTTCGATATCACCACGATGGATGCCGATATCAGGTTCCTCTCCCATGACCTGCTTGAGGGGAGAGCGCCATCGGGGCGGGGTGAGGCGATTGCGGTGGAGTATATCGAAGCGAGATTGCGGATGATCGGTGCCGAAGGGCCCTTTGAAGGAGGCAGTTATCGGCAGCCGGTACCGCTGGTGAAACAGAAGGCCTCCTCCGACATGAAACTGGGCATCTCTTCCCGAGCCGGGAATGAGACCTATCAGTTCGGCACGCAGTTCGTGGTCGATTCAGGAGTCTATGCTCCGGTGGTGGATGTAGATGGTGAGATCGTCTTTGTGGGATACGGTTCAACAGCGCCTGAATTCGACTGGGATGATTACAAAGGGGTGGATGTTCGGGGAAAGATTCTCATGATACTCGTGAATGATCCGCCGGCAACAGCGGCAGAGCCCGACCTCTTCGCCGGGAGGGCGATGACGTACTACGGCCGCTGGACATACAAATACGAGATCGCCGAAGAGATGGGCGCTCAGGGCGTTCTGCTTGTTCATATAACCGATATGGCCGGGTATGGATGGAATGTTGTCCAGACTTCCTGGTCTGGTGACCAGTTCAGCCTTGCTTCAGAAAAGAAAGAGAATCCGCTGAAAATGCGGGGATGGGTGACCCGCGACGTCGCCTCTGAGATCGTCGGGATGGCCGGGCACGACCTGGACGATCTCCTCGAGGCGGCAGGGAAACGGGATTTCCGTCCGGTCTCTCTGGGCGTGCGGGCTTCGACCACGATCCGGAACACGACCGATCGAATGACCGGTTACAATGTTGTCGGGGTGTTGAAGGGCAGTGACCCGGAACGCTCGAAGGAATATGTCTGTTATTCGGCCCACCTCGATCACCTGGGTATGGGTGAGGGGGAGGGAGACGTGATCTACAATGGTTCGGTGGATAACGCTTCCGGCGTCGCGGCAGTGTTGAATGTTGCCGGGGCGCTTGCCCGCGTACCGGAGCAGATGCGTCCGCGCTCCTTCATGTTCGCGCTGGTCACAGCCGAGGAATCAGGACTTCTGGGAAGCAGACTGCTGGCACTCGATCCTCCGGTACCGGACACACAGATCGTCGCGGTGCTCAACCTCGATTCGATGAACATGTGGGGTGAAACGGACGATCTTGTCCTGGTCGGTGGTGAGCGTTCAGATCTGTGGGATGTGGTGAGTGAGGCGGCCGCGATGCTCGACATGGTCGTCAAGCCCGATCCACGGCCCGAAGTGGGTGGTTTCTTCAGGAGTGACCACTTTTCATTCGCGAAGGTGGGTATCCCCGCAACGAGCCTGGGAGCCGGTGATACGTATCGCGGCAGACCGGCCGGATGGGGCGCCGAGCACTCCCGGGAATGGACCGCGGCCACCTATCACCAGCCCACCGATGAGTATGATGAGTCATGGGTGTATGACGGTGTCCTGCAGGAGATGATGGTCTCCCTCATATCAGGACTGCAGATCGCGAGATCGGAAGCGTGGATCGAGTGGAAACCGGGGGACCAGTTCGGTCGTATACGGCAGGAGAGGCGTGGAGGCAAGTAGTTCAGAGAGCTGAAGCCGGTTCTCTGACGCGCCAGTCTGACACCCGGTTGACAGCCCGGACGGGATGCGGTTTGTTATCCAGATACAGGTCTGCCTTGATTCCATGGTACCCACTCGTTCTCGTGCCATAGCCAGCTCTGAGGTGCAGAAATGAAATTCGCAGAACGGATGTCACGTCTCGGCACTGAAACCGCGTTTGAAGTTCTTGCCGTCGTCAACAGACTGAAAGCCGAAGGACGCGATATTACCGCCTTCTCGATCGGGGAGCCCGACTTCGAGACACCCGAAAACATCAGGGAAGCGGCGAAAAAGGCGATCGATGACGAGTTCACGCACTACACTCCCTCATCGGGCATGATAGATTTCAGGGAGTCGATCGCGACATACATCAACGGGACCCGTGGCACCGGTTACGGCCCGGAAAATATCGTGGTGACACCCGGCGCCAAGCCGATCATGTTCTATGTCATACTGGCCCTGGCCGAAAGCGGAGACGAGGTCGTCTATCCGAATCCCGGCTTCCCGATCTATGAATCGATGATCGAATTTGTGGGAGCCACACCAATCCCGCTGCCCCTTGAAGAGAAGCACGCCTTCAGTTTCGATGTGGAGAAACTGGAAACGCTCGTCTCCGACAGAACAACACTGCTCATCATCAACAGCCCCCAGAACCCGACAGGTGGCGTTGTTCCGCGCGAGAGCCTGGAACGCGTGGCCGAACTGGCCGAGAAGCATGATTTCATGGTCCTCTCTGATGAGATATACAGCCGTCTTGTATGGGACGGGGAGTTCCAGAGCATCACCCAGTTCCCGGGGATGGCAGACCGCACGATCATCCTCGATGGACACTCGAAGACATACGCCATGACCGGCTGGCGCCTCGGTTACGGCTGCATGCCGGAGGAACTGGCGAATGCGATCGCAAAACTGATGACCAACAGCAACTCGTGTACCGCGGCCTTCACGCAGATAGCGGGTAAAGAGGCACTCGAGGGGGATCAGAGCGGCGCCGACATGATGAAGAACACCTTTGCCGAGCGGCGTCATATCATCGTGGATGGACTGAATGCCATCGACGGGATCACCTGTCTCCCACCCGCCGGCGCTTTCTATGTGTGGCCCAATGTGACAGAGGTCTGCGCGAAATTGGGACTGCCCGACTCGAAGGCACTGCAGAACTACCTGCTGTTCGAAGCGGGGGTCGCGGTCCTTGGCCGGCAGTGTTTCGGCCGCAGAGCCGAGGATGAGGACCAGGAATATATCCGTTTCTCCTATGCCGCCTCAACCGAGGCCATCAAGGAGGGACTGAGGCGAATCGAAGAAGCCACCGCGGATGTTGAGCGCGCTCGGGCCTGGTGGGCGACTCAGTAACAGGACGGCTTCCGACACCGGACATCGATCCGGAGCGAAAAGAGTGATTGAGATGACCCGTTCATGGAGAGTGCTGGCATCGGTCGGTATCGCGGCGATGCTGACTGTAATGGCCGGAGGATGCGGTGGCAATGGCACCACCGACCCCGATGGCGATGATGTCGACCTGCTGTTCGAGGAACAGTTCACGAATGTCCCCGATGGAAGCATTCCCGTCGGCTGGACGACCTTCGATCAGCAGGCCGCGACCCAGGAAGGACCAGGAGACTGGAAGGTCCGATCGGGGAGACTGCGGCAGGCATCGAATATCCAGGCCCCTATCACGACCGGCCTCTCCTACGCCATCAATTATGAGGGTACGATGGCGGTTATCGGGGATACATCCTGGACCAACATCAGCTTCCGGGCAGATATCATCCCCCGTGACGATGACGGTATCGGCATGATCTTCCGCTGGAAGGAGTCCGATGTGGACCCTGACGGGAATTTCTATCGGTTGCTCATGGTTGAAGATTCCTCTTCCGGTGGCCCGAAGCTCCGGCTCGACAGGCGGCTGGATGGTCAGTGGACGATCATCGACGAGAAGACGACCACCTATAACGGTTATGATGAGGACAAAAAATACGTCATTGAGATCGACATGGTGGTGGATGATTTCACCATCAAGATCAACGGATCGATCGTCTTCGAATTCGAGGACAAGGTTGCCGATGGTGGTCTGGCCAGCGGCAAAGTTGGATTTTTTTGCTACGCCGAGCAGGGAGCGGACTTCGACAATGTGAAGGTCTACCGCCGCGGGCCGTAGCCGATTCTCGTGGAACAGTTTGATTCCCGGATCACTCGCGAGACGATCTCAGGCATCGTCGCAACAACTCCCCTTGTTCGCTCTGCAGGATTGAGCGAAATCACCGGTACCGGAGTCTGGCTCAAACTCGAGAATCTGCAGGTCACCGGTTCCTTCAAGGTACGGGGTGCCTCCGCGCGGATGCTGGCTCTTACCCAGGAGGAGCAGGGGCGGGGAGTCGTCACCTGTTCGAGCGGCAATCACGGCCGCGCGGTAGCGTATGTAGCTGAAAAGCTCGGTATCCCCGCGACTATCTGCCTCCCCGAATGGGTCGACCCGGTCAAACTCGAGGCGATCCGGAAGCATGGTGCTGAGACGGTACTCCACGGTTCAACCTACGATGAAGCCGAGATCCGCTCCTTCGAGATCGAGAAGGAGCACGGACTTACCTACGTCCACGCCTTCGACGATCCTCATGTCATCTCCGGTCAGGGAACGATCGCACTCGAGATCCTCGAACAGCTTCCATCCGTCAGAACGGTTGTGGTGCCCCTCTCAGGAGGCGGTCTGCTTGCGGGGATCTCGCTGGCTATCAAGAAGCACGATCCGTCGATCCGGGTGATCGGTGTTTCCGCTGAACGGGCCAGGGTCATGCACGAGAGCCTTCTGGCCGGGTGTCCCATCGAGTTCCCGGAGGAGGAAACGGTCGCGAGTGCTCTCTCCGGCGGTATCGGGCTCGAAAACAGCTATACCTTCCGTCTGGTGCGGGACGTAGTAGATCACCGTCTGCTGGTTGAGGAGAAAGAAGTGCTGGAGGCGATGGTGTACGCGGCCAGGGATGAGAAGATCGTCGTCGAGGGTGGGGGGGCAGTGGGAATCGCGGCGCTTCTCACCGGAAAGGTGAAGAGTCCTGATGGCGATACTGCTGTGGTTGTGAGCGGAGGGAACGTCGATCCCACCCTCTTTGCGAAGGTGCTGTCAGGGTAACGGACCTGACCCTTACTCCTTGATGTTCTTGATTACCTCCAGAGCGATGACGTTCCGCTGGATCTGGTTCGTCCCCTCGTAGATCTGTGTGATCTTGGCGTCTCTCATGAATTTTTCTACAGGGTATTCCTTCATGTAGCCGTAACCACCCATGATCTGGACCGCGTCGGTGGTGACCTTCATTGCCATATCGGACGCAAAGCACTTCGCCATCGCCGAGTGCCCGGATGAATGCTTGTCTCCACCATCGATCGCTCTGGCTGAAGCGTATACGAGTGTCCTCGCGGCTTCGATCTGCATGGCCATGTCGGCGATCATGAACTGGATGCCCTGGAATGAGGTGATCGGTTTACCGAACTGGATGCGCTGCTTGGCGTAAGCCACTGATTCATCGAACGCCCCCTGGGCGATCCCGACAGCCTGCGCGCCCACACCGGGACGTGTCTGATCAAAGGTGCGCATCGCGACGATGAAGCCCTGACCCTGTTTCCCCAGCAGGTTCTCTTTCGGAACCCGGCAGTCGTTGAAGATGAGTTCGGTGGTCTTCGAGGCGCGGATCCCCATCTTGTTCTCTTCCTTGCCGAATTCGAAGCCTGGTGTTCCCTTCTCAATGATGATCGCCGACATCCCGCGAGGGCCCCGTTTCGGATCGGTGTTCACGATGATCGAATAGATCTCGGCCACTTCACCATTGGAGATGAACTGCTTGGTTCCATTGATGATGTAGTGGTCCCCATCATCGACAGCGGTCGTTCTGATCCCTCCCGCGTCGGAGCCCGCGTTCTGCTCGGTGAGACCGAAGGCCGCGTACTTCGTGCCATCAGCGATGGGTCGCAGGTACTTCTCCTTCTGCTCCTCAGTTCCAAACAGCTTTATGGGGGTCGCGGCCAGCAGGTTTGCCGAATAGGTGGTCGCAACACCGGCGCATACACGAGAGAGTTCCTCAGAGACGAGCGACAGCTCCATGACACCGCCGCCGATCCCACCGTATTCCTCGGGTATGAAAACGCGCAGCAGATCTGCCGTGGCCAGTTCTTTCATGACCTCGTGAGGGAATTCACTTTTTTCATCCAGCTCCGCCCTGACCGGCTTGACTACCTCGACCGCGATCTGCCTGGTGAGGTCGCGGACCATCTCCTGTTCTTCAGTGAAAAAGTGATTCATCTCTCGTTTCTCCGGCTTCCTGGCTGTCACAACAATAATACGGTGAGCACCGCTCTTAATTCAGACGGTACAACCTAATCAGTCAGGCCCGCTCCTGTAAACAACAGTTGGTCTTGTCCTGAATGAACATCGGCGATTGATTGCGGTATCATGAACTATGTATTCGGACCGGTACTGTCGCGACGGCTCGGGCAATCGCTCGGAGTCGACCCCATCCCGCAGAAGACCTGCAACTGGAACTGTGTCTACTGCCAGCTGGGGAGGACCACTCCGTTGACCGACCGGGTGGAGGAATATTACCCCCGGGAAGAGATCGTCGCCGAGGTCGAAGAGGCGGTCCGGACACACGGCAGATCGAAGATCGACTGGGTGACCTTCGTCGGGTCGGGTGAACCGACCCTGCACTCCGGGATCGGCTGGATGGTCCGGGAAGTAAAGGAACGGACCGGTATTCCGGTGGCGGTCATCACGAACGGCTCACTGCTCTATATCCCCGGGGTCCGAAAGGCCCTGCTTCCGGCCGATGTGGTGCTTCCGAGCCTTGATGCCGGCAGCGAAGAACTCTATAAAAAGATCAATCGGCCGCATCCGGAGTTCACCTACGAGCGGCTGGTCGATGGTCTGATCTCATTCAGCAGGGAGTATGAAGGACAGCTCTGGATCGAGGTAGTTCTCCTGGCGGGTCTGAACGACGGTGAAGAGTCGTTGAAGGATCTGGCGGAGGTCATCGGCCGGATCGGACCCGACCAGGTGCACCTGAACCTTCCTACCCGTCCTCCGGCGGAGTCATGGGTCGGACCCGCGACAGAGGAGGGACTCCTGAGAGCCAGGGCCATCCTCGGTGATGTCACCCGGGTATTCCACGGGGTGGAGGGAACACATGACCTGGGCGGATATGAGGATGTCGTGGACGCGATCCTCGATATCATCAGCAGGCACCCGATGAGCGAAGAGGAACTGAAACGGACCCTGGAAGAATGGTTTCCGGGAGAAGTGGAAGAAGCGCTCGGCAAACTCGCTGCCAGCGGCAAGGCCCATGTCGTGGAACGATACGGAGCCAGGTTCTGGAGAGGATCTGATTCGACCTATTCCGGATCTCCCGAAGAATCCTGAGAAACCTGATCGAAGTCCTACTTCAACGCTGAAGTGCTACCAACTCACTTCCAGTCTCTCGACTCGCATTCCTGCGATGGCACAATAACCGGTTACTGTACCACGCCACAGTTCCCGCTCTGTGGTTTCGTTGAGTTCCCGTTCTCGATCGCCATAACGTGAGTACTCCATACAGCTGGCCGATCCTGAGAAGGGTCCATAGACATAATCCCCGTCCCTCTTTGTGAAAACACCTTCGATCGTGATCTCCTGCCGCAGAAAATCCCCCCGTTCCTGATACCGGGTACGGAGCTGGAAACTGCTGGTGAGATCGATGAGGAGGCGCCTGCCCCTCAGGCGGTAGGTACACGATTCTATGGTGTGTCCTTCCACTTGAGGTTCCCACGATCTCCCCAGAAGGTCGATCGTCATCGCTATGGAATGTGGGCTCCTGTACGCTGATCCCCCCGCGTCGATACGCAGTTCCAACATGCCCCGTACAGTGTCGGACCCAGCTGTGGAGGTGGACGTTGCAGTGGCACAACCGGTCAGGAGGGGTATAAGCAGGATACAGATAGAGGTCGATTTCATCATACTCTCCCGAATATGTGATGACCCCTCTCAAGCAGCCTGTGGTTCAGGGCGCCAGATACAATCGGACTATACCACCATGTACGGGCTGGATTACAGGGTATAATAGAAAACGCCGGATGGCACTGTCATGCCACCTGGCGTGTAAATGTTACGCGACAGTATTCAGTATGATGCAGATTCTACTCCGCCGGTGAGGTGGCTCCCTCGATGGTGAACTCGGGCGCTCTGGCGATTCCAAGTCGGTATACGATACCGTAAACAATATAATCACAAGTGCTGTTAATATCGTAATATGATACTTGGTGCATCTGTAATCACACGTTATTATTAATTAAGTGTTGTTAATATCAATAAAGGATATTTAATGCACACAATGAATAACACGTCACTCAAAGGGCTCGGTGAATCTGAACGTACGGTCCTGGCAGTATTGGCCGCGCTGGAACAACCAACGCTTTCAGTGGATGATGTACTGGAGTGCTTCGACCTGAATCGCCAGGCGGCAAATCTGATACTCTCCCGCTTGGCCCGCAAGGGTTGGCTTCGCCGACTGCGTCGAGGTGTCTATTCAATCGTACCACTCTCCTCATCGTCCAGTCAGCCCGTGGTTGATAATCCGTTGACTGTGGCCATGAGACTGTTCAAACCCTGTTATATTTCTGGGTGGACTGCAGCCGAGCACTGGGATTTGACAGAACAGATTTACAATGTCGTTGTTGTGTACAGTTCCACTCCCCAGCGCAAAGCAATACAGGAGATTGGTGGGGTGAAGTACCGGATTCGTCGCGTTTCTGAGGACACCATATTCGGGACCATCAAGCTCTGGTTTGGAAGGGTGCCTGTTCAAATGGCGAGTCCGGAGCGGACGATTATTGATATTCTCAATGCGCCTGAGATGGGAGGTGGAAGTCGCCAGACACTTGAGACAGTGCGTGCTTACTGGAGAAGAACACAGAAGAATACGGAAAATCTGATCTCCTACGCCGAGAGATTGGGACGGGGGAGTGTATTCAAACGACTTGGCTTTACCGCCGAGTTATTCAATAATCCTGATTCTGAGTGGACGGATCGATGCCTGAATGGTCTGACCAGGGGGATTACGCTTCTTGATCCTTCCGGCCCCAGGAAAGGGCCGACAGCCTCACGCTGGCGTCTTCGTATCAATGTTCCCCTGGAGGATGGCTCGTGATCCCGAAGGCTGAAGTCTTTGCAATCGCCGAGGAACTCGAATTACTCCCAACTACGATTGAGAAGGACTATGTCCTGGGATGGGTATTGTTCGCTGTGGCTGAGCATCCTGGGCTGAGCCTCTGGATTTTCAAGGGTGGAACCTGTCTGAAAAAATGCTATTTCGATACATACCGATTCTCTGAAAATCTTGACTTCACGGTTCCACCCGAGTCTCCATATGATGTTGAAACGATTCGTTCAGCTCTGCAGGAGGTGAGTGGTTGGGTCTACGAGCAGGCTGGTATCGAGTTTCCAGAGGATGGTCTCCAGATCTCTGAATCGGTCAACAAGCGTGGGGAACGAACCTTCCAGACGAAATTGACGTATCTGGGCCCAATCGGGATGCCTCGTGCCTCCCGCCAACGGATCAAGTTCGACCTGACCAGGGATGAGATTATTGTAGACTCCGCAGTGCCGCAGGAAGTCTTCCACGGTTACTCGGATGGAATCCCTTCAGTAGAAAATGTGCGCTGTTACAGTATCACCGAGATACTGGCTGAGAAGGTTCGTGCCCTGTGCGAACGAGAGGGCAGAGCTCGGGATGTATATGACATCGTCAATGTAGGTCGGAATCTGCGTGAAGAGATATCGGAGGAGGATTTCCACTCGGTGGTGAGTGAAAAGTTCAAATTCAAGGGTCTGGAGATGCCTACTGTAGAGGGAATCCTGAGCCGGGTGGATGCGGATGTCCTGGCAAATGACTGGGCGCAATCCCTCAAACATCAACTCCCGATGCTGCCTCCTGTTGGGGAGTATCTCAAAGCCCTGGGAGATATCCTTAGATGGTTCCTCACTGAGGACACTCAACCAGAATTGGAAGCAGTGCAGGGTCGTGCCGGTGAGACACTGATTCCTCGAATTCCATTCATACAACCGGTTGCAGCTGGTCGTCTGGGTCGTGGACGTCCCATGGGTGTTGGCGATTATCCGGCATTGGTATTTGGTGGGAGTATGGAGAGAGTTCGGTTTGCGGCCCGGAACCGACTCCTTGTCCAGGTTGTCTACGAAGGGGTGCCGAGGCTTGTTGAACCGTATTCGCTCAGAATGCCATCCACAGGCAACCTGTTACTCTATGTGCATGAGGTTCGCCGGGGATATGAATCATCTGGTCAGATCAAAGCGTTCAAGGTGGCTGAACTTGGTCGAGTCAGCGTTACCGAACAACCGTTCTTTGCCAGGTATCGGATTGAACTTTAGTCAGGGTAATTCAACGGTCGATTGCTATCATCTGCACCTGGAAGGTGCCCCGATACGGTTGCTGGATGTTCCGACCAGCGCTAATAGACATTACTAACCGGGTCCATCTGTGCTAGCGTAGGAGTACCGAAACCGTGCTACCATCAACGTATTGTCCGATATTCAAGCGGGTATTCCAACATGAACCACTCCGAAATCGTCAACTTCCTCTGGTCTGTGGCCGACCTCATCCGCGATACCTTCAAGCGGGGTAAATACCAGGACGTGATCCTCCCCCTCACTGTGCTGAGACGGCTCGACTGTGTTCTGGAGTCGACCAAGGAGGGAGTGCTGGAGGTCAATGAGAGTCTGAAAGGTCGTCTCGACAATCCCGGTCCCCAGCTCTGCAAAGCCTCGGGTTTTGCCTTCTACAACACCTCCCGGTATGACTTTGACAAACTGCTTGCCGATGCTCCCAACCTGGCCTCGAACCTGCGCAATTTCATCAGCGGGTTCAGCTCGAACATGCGCGAGGTCATTGAGAAATTTGATTTCGACAACACCATCTCGAAACTCGACGAGGCGGGTCTGCTCTTCAAGGTGATGGAGCGGTTCCGGTCGGTTGATCTGCACCCCGATGTGGTCCCCAACTATACCATGGGAACGATCTTTGAGGAACTGATCCGCAAGTTCAACGAGGCTCTGAACGAGAATCCCGGTGAGCACTTCACACCCCGTGACGTGGTAGATCTGATGGCGGACCTGCTTCTGGCCGGTGATGGAGATCGGATCGACAAGAAGGGAGTAGTACTGACCATCTGTGATCCCTGCTGTGGCACCGGTGGTATGCTCACTGTCACCAGGGATCACATCATCGGCACTGAGAAGAGGGAAGGGATCAATACCGAAGCCGACATCCACCTCTTCGGTCAGGAGGTCAATCCCGAAACCTTTGCGGTATGTAAATCCGATCTGTTCATGAAATCGAGCGATGGACGGGACGCCGAGAACGTCCTCTACGGTAGCATCCTTTCCAGCGACCGCCATGCCGGACGCACATTCGATTATCTCATCGCCAATCCACCTTACGGCAAGGACTGGAAGCGCGATGAAGACGAGGTTCGAGCTGAATACGATAAAGGGCCATCGGGACGATTCGAAGCAGGTCTACCGCGTATCTCTGACGGACAACTTCTCTTCCTTCAGCACATGCTTGCCCACATGAAGTCAACGGATGAGGGTGGGGCGCGGATAGCCATTATCATGAACGGCTCCCCCCTGTTCACCGGTGATGCGGGTAGTGGTGAGAGCGAGATCCGCCGGTGGATTCTTGAAAACGACTGGCTCGAAGCCCTGGTGGCTCTACCCGAACAGCTCTTTTACAACACCGGTATTGCTACCTACGTCTGGGTGCTCACCAACCGCAAGGCCCCTGAGCGGCAGGGACGGGTGCTGCTGATCGATGCCACCTCCTTCTGGACCCAGATGCCCAAAAGCCTGGGGAATAAACGCCGGGAGATACTGCCGGACAAAGCAGCGGAGATATTCGAACTGCTGAATATTTTCAAAGATGAGGAGCACTGCCGGATCTATCCCACCACCCACTTCGGTTTTCGCAAGATCACCGTCGAACGACCACTACGACTTACGTTTCAGGCGAGCCCCGAACGGATCACTCGATTGGAAGAAGAGAAGGCCTTCCTGAACCTGGCTGTGTCGAAGAAACGGGATCCGGAGGTGAAGACTCGGGAAGAGGCCGAAGGCCGGGAGCGACAGGCAGAGATTCGCGCCCTCGTTGAGAGTCTGCCCGATACTCGCTTCGCCGACAGAGCAGAATTCGAGCTGTTCCTCATCGATGCCGCCAGGAAAGCCGGTGTCAAACTCACCGCGACGTTGAAGAAAGCGGTCCTGTCAGCGTTGTCAGAGCGGGATGAAAAGGCAGAGATCTGCCGGGACAAGGACGGCCACCCCGAGGCGGATCCCGAACTTCGTGACGCCGAAAGCGTTCCGCTTCCAGTCGGTGATGATCCGGTGGATGGGGATGGTGTGACAGCCAGCGTCCGAGATTTCTTCGAGCGTGAAGTGGTTCCGCATGTTCCCGATGCCTGGATCAACACGACCGTGCGTGATCACCATGACGGCAATGTCGGCCGGATCGGCTACGAGATTAATTTCAACCGGTATTTCTACACCTACTCTCCACCCCGACCACTTGAGGAAATCCAGACGGACATCGTCAAGGTCGAGCGAGAGATCGCGGAACTACTGGAGGATCTACTCTGAATCCAAAGAACTCGGGAACTCCCGGACCAGCTCAATAAGATATTCGAACTCCTCCGGCTCCATGAGTTGCCACATCTCAGGATGGGATCCATTCTTGGTCTCTTGGCGGAATATCTGTCGGTTAGCATCGAGACCATAGAACAGATGCTCTTCATCAAGGAAGAGAAGCGCCCAATGAGTGCGATCAATGTGCATGTAGAACAGACATCGATCGTCATGGTAGACACGTAATCCATCTGTCATTGTCAACCGAACGGAGAGACGAGGATTATTCTCTACCGTTTCCCAGAGATCGCACAAGAAATCCACTACCCGCCGGAGATATGGCGCTTTGGCTCTACCAAGTTGAGCGAGCATCCGGAGGACATCAGACTCCCGATGTGTGGTCTTCTTCCAGCCCGTCGTCATCGGTATTGGCCCGTTATTTCCCCTGCTTGTTGTACTTCGGTTGATTGCGCTTGATAACACGGGCTTCCTTCTTACGGGCATCATCGATGCTGCTGAACTGTTCGATTTGAACTGTGGCCCCGGGAATATTTCCGAGGTGATCCGAGATTCTTTCCTGAGCCTGACCACGCTGTGCAATGCCAGCATAGTTCAGATTACCACTTTTTGTTTCAATCCGATACAACACCGGTTTGTCGATCGGGAGTCCACTGATTCCCGAATCATTGTATTTCACCTTCTTTGTTCCCATGAGAACATCCTTTCAATCTTCACTCAATGGATTGCATGCCAATGCCTTCTATCGGACGCTTTGCTGCCGTTCTGTGAGCAATCTTCTTGATGTTTATTGTTCAACCAGCACATCTTCCTCCTGCAATTCTGTCGGAGCGCAGATCTCCAGAACAGAACGATCTTTCTTTGTTTCCCTGGGTAGTTTCCCAGCGCTGTCCTTGAACAGACGCAGGATATTAAAGAGATACTCGCTGTAGAAATTTTTCACTCCCTCGAAAATCTGGTCATCTCTATGAGCAAGTTCCGCAAGATGATCCAGGTGTTTGTTTATCTGCAGAGCATGGAATTTTACACACTCAACGGCTGTCATGCCTTTATGGAAGCCAATCGACATGCTCAGATTCAATGCTTGGGTATAGGAGATAAGGTCGCTGACCTTGATACCATCAGGAGTTGCGTTTTCCAGTTTCGACACACGGCTCTGAGAACAACCGAGACGTAATGCCATATCCGCCTGGGTGATCCCTTCAGCACAGCGCATGGTAAAAAGGGTTTTTGCCAGTGCTTTCTCAGAAACTTCGTGTTCAACGGTATCGCTGAATTTTTTATCACTAGAAAGATTCCTGACCATTTCCGGAACCGATGTATGGCGCTTACCCATGTCTAGTCATCCTTCCGTAGGGCTGTGACGACCTGTCGACAGTCGGTGAGATATCGTGACTGT
>JALGVQ010000185.1 GCA_025774615.1 bacterium | reverse complement strand
GGGCAGGGAGTAATAGTTCTCTTCAGCGGACGCCGTTTCGATACGACCACCAGGAGTCTCAAGGCGCGCGGTGACCAGTAACCGGTTCTCTGAGGATATCTGCAGAGGATAGATCGCTTCGTGACTTCTCCTGCCGGTTGGCACTCCCGGGAGGGTCACCGGATCGAGTTCCCCCTGATCCACGGTAAAAACGACCTGCGCGGGCATGGGATTACCAGTCCTGGCCGTGAGCTGCAGGAAGCCCTCATACCGTTCGACCGCCAATGAGAATCCACCAGATAACAGCACATCAGCCTCACCCAGAGAAAGAGGTGGTGATACGGCCTCACTCTCCCACCTGTCACGGGCCTTGAACCTTACAAGCCACCCGCCCTGCGAACGCAGGCTGTCCGCGACACCTGGATCGAGTGCGAAGGTGCGACCATCGGCGATCACCGCGTCATCGGGAAGCGCTGTCCATCGGTCCTGCCGGCTGCTCCTCTCGGCCACATCCCCACCGGCGCGCATCACTTCGAACATCATGTGCACGGGATCGGAGTCGGGATCTGACACATCGCCGACGATCCGAACGCCCCTCTCTTCGGTACTCATCCCTTCAGGCACCAGTAGTGTGATCTGCGGTGTCCGGTTCCAGAGCACCTCCCCCTCAACCACCGACTCGTTGCCATTGGCGTCGGCAATGGTCAGCTTCAGCTGATGAACCCCGGGGCCATAATCTCTGAGATATCCTTCACCCTGCTCGTAGTCTCCGTAAAAGGTGAGTTCGTTTCCCGGCTGACGATAGAGTGTATGAGCTCTCGACCCCTCCCTGATCATGTACCGGTAATCGCGATCGAGGGCGATAAGCTCTGACTGCAGGTAGGAGAACTCATCGTACCGGACCTCGAAGACCTCATTCCCGTCGATCTCCAGCACCAGTCGGTAGGGACTGAACCGGTTCCAGACACCATCCATCTGGTCGTATGCCGCCGCGCCGATCGCGATGGTCCCTTCAACCTCCGGACGACCTCTCAGGTGATAGGTCCGTCCACCTGCCGGGGTCAGGCCGAAGCGTCTGACCTGGATATCCTTCTCCACGCGACTCTCCGGGCCCACCGGTCTGAAGATAAGAAACTGGATCACGGGGGGGGTTGTATCCGGGGCCTGAAGACCGTTCCGAAGCGGATTGATCGGCCGGTTCTGACTGTCTCTGAGCTCGAAATGGAGATGTGGCGCCGAGGAACCCGTCGTCCCCGAGTATCCGATGATATCGCCCCGCTCCACCCGATGGAGATCCGTCTCCGGCCAGATATCAACCGAATAGCGCAGCTCCGCCAGCTGTGCATCCACGATGAGATCCTCTATCTCGGGAGTGAATCGGTCCATGTGCGCGTACACGGCCAGACGGCCATCATCCAGTTTCAGATAGACCGCCTTGCCATACCCCCATGGTGAGGTGCGCACCCGCTGGATGTATCCATCCTCGACTGCCAGAAGCGGAACGCCTATACGTCCCCATGTCTTCACATCTGTGCCCGCATGAACATGTCCCGGTCGCCATTCACCAAACGAGGATGTCACGCCCTTTTCCACCCTGGCCGGCCACGCGAGTGACTCTCCCTGACCCGAGGCAGTCGATATGGTACCGAGGAAGATTATGAGAGCAAAGAAACCACTCAGAAGAGTATGCGACGTGCGGTGATCCGGTCGGATAGATGCACCTTCAGATCTCTGTAACCGTATTGGATTCAAGCAGTTGAACAGTTGCGCTATCATGAGACAGAATGCTGTTCCTGGATTCACGGGTTCCACGGGGAGGATGGTGAGAGTACCATTTCGGGACGGCGATATGATACGGAGGCCTGAATGGTGGTCAAGTCCTTTATTTTCAAGGTATTACGACAGGGTAATTCGAACAGAAAAGCCTTGCTCCCTGCGGTGACCCCGGTCATCTTGCTGAGTCTGTAACTGATGGTCATTTTACCACTATTACCTTCTTCCGGAAAGTAATCGGGGCGACAAGCGTATGCTGAGCAAATTGCGGGCACAGACGAAATTCTGGATCTGGGTCGTTGGAGGAGCGTTCGTTCTGACGATCGTTTTCGCCTGGGGTATGGATTACTCAGGTGGCAACACCAATCCAGTGCTTGGAAAAATCAACGGTCACAAGATCATGATCCAGCAGTATCAGGCTGCCCTGCAGGAAAGTTATCAGGCGCAGCGCCAGCAGCTGGGTATTCAGGAACTTGATGATGCTTTTGTCGAGTTCGTTCAGGAGCAGACCTGGCAGCAGATGGTGGATCAGATCCTCGTGAACCAGGAACTGAGAAAAATGGGGATGTCGGTAACAGCCGATGAGATCATCTTCGTCCTGCGCAACAATCCCCCGGCCGTCATGCGGCAGATCCCCGAGTTCCAGACCGACGGTATCTTTGATTATCAGAAATATGACGCGGCCATGGTCCATCCCGATTTCCTCAACTTCTGGATCACGATGGAACAGCAGCTGGCTGCGTGGCTGCCTCAGGAGAAGCTCGGTCATCTGGTCATGTCGACCGCCCTGGTCACCACCGCCGAAGCAGAAGAATCATACCGGTACCGCAATGAACGGGTAGCGGCACAGTTCGTCCGAATCGATCCGGATTCGCGTCCTGACTCCACCCTCACGGTCTCCCCGGATGAAGTGCGGGCGTATTACGATGAACACTCCGATGAATTCATCGAGCCCGCGAAAGTGGACATGAATTACGTCCTCCTCTACAAGAATCCCAGCCCACGTGACATGGCTGAGATGGAAGGGGAGATGGCCTACGTACAGACCAGTCTGCAACAGGGATCAGATTTCGGGACACTCGCCAGAATGTATTCCAAGGACACCTCGGCAGGCGATGGCGGAAATCTCGGGTGGGTGAGTCCCGGTGACATGGTATCGAGTTTCGACTCGGCGGCATTCCTGCTCGCCGAAGGTGGAGTATCGGAGCCGGTCCTTTCCGAGTTCGGCTGGCACATCATCAAGTGCGATTCGATCAGGGATGCCGGCACCGATTCCGAGCAGAGAGCACTCCGTCACATTCTCTTCAAGGAGGAGGCATCTCCCACTACACTAGACAGCATCACGGCTCTCCTCGATGATATTCGTGAAATCGCAGCAGTTGAAGATTTCACCACAGCCGCACAACGTTTTAATCTTACCGTCATGTCAACCGGGCCGGTTGCACAGGGTGGATTCGTGCCGGGTATCGGATTTGAGGCAAAGGCGCTCAATTTCGGATTCGCCAACCAGATCGGTGATGTTTCTGAGGTCTTTGAACATCTGTCAGCGTACTACGTTCTTCAGGTCCGGGATAAATACGACGAAGGCATCTCCGAGTTCGCTGCAGTCAGTGACCAGATCCAACAGGACCTTCTCTACGAAAAGGGACTCGCGGCACTCGAATCGTATGGTCGCGACCTTGTTTCACGCTTACAGGTAGCTCCGGAACAGTTCGCATCGATCGTTGAGGCTGAGGGACTGTCTGCAGATGAAACGGGGACCTTCACCAGAAACGATTACGTGGGCGGTATAGGAAGAGATCCACAATTCATCGCCATCGCTTTCAACGCTCCGATCGGTGAGGTGACCGATCTCATTCAAAGCGGTGACAGCTGGTTCATCGCCAAAGTGACAGAGCATACCGAAGTCACAACCATAGGGCTCGAGACGCTGATCCAGAGTGAGAAGGAACTGCTATTGAACCAGCGTCGGCAGAGCGCCTACAGTACATGGGTCCGGGGTCTCCGGCTGCAGGCCAGAATCGTGGATAACCGTTCACTCTATTTTTACTAGGCTGAACATGACTGATATGCAGCCATCTGTGACAGTCGAGCAGGTTCGTTCCAGTTTTCCGGCCCTTCAAAGACTGCAGGGCAATATCCCCGTTGCGTATTTCGACGGTCCGGGAGGGACTCAGGTCCCTCTCCACGTCAGTGATGCGGTTACTGAATACCTCCTGACACACAACTCGAATCGGCACTGGAATTACCCAACCAGCCTCGAGACCGACAAAGTCGTCACCTATGCCCGGGAAGCCGTTGCAGAGATGCTGGGAGCAGGCACCAGCGAGATAGCCTTCGGCCCCAACATGACGACCCTCACGTTCCACCTCTCACGTGCCCTGGGACGGGAATACGGCCCCGGTGATGAGATCGTCGTCACCGAGCTCGATCACCACGCGAATATCGCTCCCTGGCAGGCGCTGGAGAAGGAACGGGGCATCACCCTCAAGTGGGTCCGGTTCGATACCGACAGCGGCCTTCTCGACTGGAATGACCTGGCGGAAAAACTCACTTCCAATACAAAACTCCTCGCGATAAGTGCCGCCTCGAACGCCCTTGGTACGATCATTGAGACCGGACGGGCGATCGAGATGGCTCATGCCGTTGGCGCCGAGGTATTCGTGGACGCGGTCCACCTCCTCCCCCACCAGCTGGTGGATGTCAGGGCCCTCGACTGTGAGTTCCTCGCGGGATCGGTGTACAAGTTCTACGGCCCCCACGTAGGGTTCCTTTACACCAGACAGGACCGGCTGGAATCACTCGATGTCGCAAAGCTCATCCCCTCTCCCGATAACGCTCCCGATCGCTTCGAGACCGGCACGCTGAATTACGAGGGTATCGCAGGCACCGGCGCAATCGTGGAGTATTTCGCATCGCTCGGCACAGGATCGACCCGCCGGGAATGCCTGATCTCCGCATTCGATACCTTCCATGGATGGGGAACAGAGCTGATCGGCAGATTGTGGGCAGGACTGGCCGCACAGGACCGCGTCACCCTGTATGGCCCCGCGCCGGGAACACCACGCACCCCAACCCTCTCATTCACCGTTGAGGGGATGCTATCGGGTGATGTAACCACGGCACTCGCCAAAGAGGGGCTCTACCTCACAAACGGGAACTTCTACGCGCGAACGATTGCAGAGCGATACGGTCAGTTGGAACATGGATTCATCAGAGCCGGATGTGCCTGCTATACGACAATGGATGAGATCGAACGACTGATCGAGGCGGTTGCTTCACTCTGACAGTCCGAACCTTATCAGTCGGATCCTCAGGCAGATTCAGATTACCTTGATCTCCTGACTACCCCTTCAATATCTCGATTACCTCAGGAAATCCCGGCCAATACTGATCAATCACTTCATAGTTGAGGATCATGCTGTCCCCATGGCTGGCCAGTGCACATACATGGAACGCCAGCGCGATCCGGTAGTCACCGAAACTGTCGAAGACCCCTCCATCGAGTGGTGATTTCCCTCTGAACACGAGCAACACGAGCCAATCGGGCGCTTCACCTGTTTCAAGGTTCAATACCTTCAGGTTGTGGATGAGTGCCGAAATCCGATCACTCGCGGGCATTCGCAGTTCAAGGGCCCCCTTGAAATAAGTCTCACCCTCGGCAAATGCCGCCGCCACTGTGAGGGCCGTGAGTTCCTCAAACAGCATGCGAATCGTCCTGCCGGATACTCCCGTTCCCTTGAGTTTCGAGTGCTTGATATGGATATCACCACGGGATTCAGTACCAATTGTCCGCCGGTCGAGAACCTCGATCTTACCACCCATTCTTGTGAGGATGTTCAGAGCCTCCCTGCGGGCGGGATTCAGTCCGACCCCCTTCAACGTAAGATCTGAGCGTGGCAACAGAAGCGCGGCAACCATGAGATAGACAGCCTTTGAAAAATCACCGGGAATGTCGACTTCTCTGCCCTCCAGTGCCATACCTGGATCGTAGAGCACCGTGTATTCCCCCCTGCCCCCACCAGTGGTCCTGGTCTCCATGTTGGCGCCGAATGATTTGAGAAGTTTTTCCAGATGGTCAGGAGATCTCATCGGTTCGGTATATTC
>JALGVQ010000184.1 GCA_025774615.1 bacterium | reverse complement strand
TGTTCAACATGGAGGGGGAGCATCTCGGCTGCCTGGGAGATATCGGGCTGCCCGAGACGTTTCTTGATGATGGCTCACCGGTATTCATGTCCTACGATGCGGAGAACCTTCAGTACTACACAGTGATGAGCCTCCCCCCGCTGAGATTCAAATGAACGCAGTTAGATGAGGCCACGACACACTTGTTTCCGATTATCTGTCCGTTCTACCGGAGTGCATATTCGCGGTACTTGACCGTCCTATGCCGCGTAGGAGGTGACATGTGATCTATAGAGCCGTTGGGATCAACAGTGTGTATTACTTAAAACCCGGAGCCAGCCTGATGATGAGCACATTCTGTGTTCTGTTCCTGTTCCCCCTTCTTGCTGTCACTTCATACTCACAAGAGAGAGACCTCAATCCGACTCATTCCTTCCGGGTTTACGAAGAGAATGGGGTGAGGATCGCTGAGACGACCGGTGGACCGAAATACCAGGTTCCCATATTCACCTTCGAGGAGATTCTCGTCCTCCGGCAGGATCCTGAGAACGAGGATTCCATGCTCTACCGGCCTGGCATGTTCCTGCGTGGTGAGGATGGCAGATACTATGTCGCCGACAGCGGGGCCAGCAGGATAGCTGTCTACGATGAGAATGGTATCTATCTCTTCGGTTTTGGGCAGCGTGGTTTCGGCCCTGGTGACTTCGCCGGGCTGAGCTGGCTTAATTTTGTGAATGGTGAACTCCACACCTATGACAGCATGGTGGAACGTGTCTCACGGTTTACACTCGATGGAGATCTTATCAATGTTGTCTCTTCGCCACAAAGTGTCGAACCTGCCATGGGGTATCTCTATCGGATGCATCTGACTCCCGAGTTCCAGCCAGTCGTGATCACTCAACAGGAGGATTACCGGCCCGGTGAGGAGTGGATCCGGCATGGGGGATACCTCTATTCAGAACAGGGAGATTCGCTGTTCACCGTTCAAACAGATTGGGTTCGTAGATCTAAAACCATCCCGGTCGGTAATGAGCAGTTCGACACGCTCTTTCTGCCTTTCAGTCCATCACCAAAGGTATGCTACAGCCCCCACCATGGGTTCATCTGGGGGACCGGACAGACTCCGGAAATCGATGGTGCGTCCTTTGATGGGCAGATCGGTCAGATCCGATTCGACGAGGAACCGGTTGTGATCACCGCCAGGACGAGAAGGAGCACCAGGGAGAGGTACAACCAGAGGATCGCTGAGGCGGAGGGTGGGCAAAGGGCCATGCTGGAGGCTCGGAGGAGTGCGCTTGAGTGGCCGTCGCATCGACCGTTCTGGCGACGACTCGATGTTGATGATAAGGGTTATATCTGGTTGGAGGTGTATGAAACCATACAGGGGCGGGATGAACGGGGTGGGATGACCCGGTGGCGTGTTATCAGTCCGGAAGGTGAGTACCTTGGCCAGGTAGAGATGCCGTTCTATGTCAGCGCCAGAGGAATCAGTAACGGATATCTGACGATCATCAGAACAGACACTGAAACCGGCGAACAGTTCCCGACTGCCTATCGTATACGTCCAGCTGTGAGCGGGCTGAAGTATCCGGATTGAATGTGAACAACCTTTCCGTAGAGATTATAGAGATGAAGAACTTCATCCTCAGGTATTCAGCGGTATGTCTGCTGCTTGCTCTGGCCTCCTGTACGTCCGAGAGCACCATGGAGACTCAGCACACTTTTACTGTTTCCGATGAAAACGGGGTGAAACTGGCCCGGACAGAGGGTGGGCCGAAATATGAGGGAGAACTGTTCGAATACTCCGAGGTGGTCCGGCTGCAACAGGATGGTTCCTACCGTCGCAGCATCGGTGGTCCAGGTGACGGACCGGGTGAGTTCCAGAGTCCACGGTATCTTACGAATTACGACAACGTGCTGTCCATTTATGACGGGCGACTTCGCAGGACATCACATTACCACCCGGATGGAGCCTTCCTTGATTCCCACTCGTTTCTTCAGGCGCCACCCGGCCCCCGCCTTATACAGGTTTGGGATTATTCTGGAAAAACCTTCTAATCCTCGGGTGGTATAAGTGGTTCAATCTGGTCCACCAGCTCAGGGATATTTTTCTGAACAACATCCCATACCCTTGCCGGAATGATCCGGAAGTATTCGTGAACCAGGCGATTTCTCATGCCAATGATCCCGGCTCACGGAATTTCAGGGTGCGACTCCTTGTATTCATCCGATATCTTGCGGGCTGCTTCCCCGATCAGCTGGATTAACCGCATGACGGCATGCTGCATCATCTCATCGGCGTGAAATCCTGATGAATCAGTTTCTACTGTAAACTTCAGTATTTTCCGGGCTGCCAACAACATGTCCAGCAGATAGGCGTCATCCCGCCACATACACTGGCTCCATCGATTCGAGAATGTTACGTCTCCGGATGTAATTCTCACTGCTTTCAACCGACTGACGTTCAACGAGATCAACATCTCGACCGAATAACTCACCAAGTTCATCTTGCATGATTATCAGGTCGGAAAGACTCCACTGGATCTGTTCTTCAAATCTGACCAGCACGTCTATGTCGCTGGTTGTTTTGAAATCAGTCCTTAATACAGATCCAAAAAGAGAGAATTCGATAATACTCCATTTGCGGCAGAACGCAGCTATCTGATCCTTCAATCCATCGATATCGAGGTTATTCATGGGTTGCTCCAAGTGATTGATAACCAGAAAATAATCATAATGTCGCACGGATAAAAGGGGCAAGCACAAGTATTGCTGTTAGCTGAAGAAGATGAAGTTGTCGAAGAACGAGACCGATTTTACTCATATATTGAATCAAAACAGACCAGAGCAGTGAAGGTTGTGGAAGCTGATTGTTTTACACGGCCCCATAGCTCAGGTGGATAGAGCAGTGGTTTCCTAGACTGACCTTCGACCCACAAATGGCTTAACCATGCGGGTTTATGCAAAGTGAATTCACCTCCTGAAAGCCCCTGGAGGCTATGTAAGCGAAATAGAAGTGAATTGAGATGGCCCATATTCAGCTCCATCTCGACCTATAGTTCAGGCATGCTCCCACAGTTTGGAGGGGAATCCAAAACTGCCGGTTTTCAGATATGGAACGCGGTTGTTATTGTTTGTGGAGTGGTGATGGAAGATCCTACAACTAAGGAGCAATCACTCCTGATTCAGCATGACGAGTGGTGAGATACGCGAGGCCCGCAAGGCTGGCTGGAGCGCTGCAGCCATCCCAATAGTGATTAATATGAATGTAGTTGTCACAATGGTCAGCGCATTCAGAGCGTTCGTTTCGTACAGGAAACTCGAAAGTATTCGTGAGATAGCTACGATCCCCGCGAATCCCAGTACCAGTCCGAAGGCAATCATTCTGCCTGTATTCTGGATGACGTTCGAAAGGATTTCCCTTCCCTGAGCCCCTAACGCAATCCTGATCCCGAATTCCCGGGTTCGGCTGGTGACATGATATGAGACTACGCCGTAAATACCTGTCACTGCCATGATGAGGGCCAGGGCAGAGAAGATCCCGATGATGGTGGTGTAGAATGCCCGTCGGGTGTATTGAGTGCCGACGATCTCTTCCATGGTCCGCACCTCCGAAACAGGCAGAGCCGGATCGATGGAATCTATCAACTGGCGAACCGCAGGAAGGATCTGGGTGGGGGGAATCTCAGTCTGAATCGCAAGAAACATCCGCCTGGTGAAGAGCATTGAATAGGGAACGAATAGTTCCGGCTCCAGGTTGGATTCCAGCCCACGCTGATGAACGTCACCAGCTATGCCAAGGATCGTCATCGGCATTGAACTGTCGGTCCTCAGGCTGATCTGTTTGCCAATCGCTTCCTCCCCCGGCCAGAGTTCCTCGGCAAGCGTCTGGTTGACGACTACCCCGGTCACCGAAAACGGACTTGATAGTTGCATGTCGGTAAGTGAAAGGGCTCGTCCTCTGATGATCTGGATACCCAGTGCTTCGAAGTAATCACCTGTTACAAGTGTCAGATTCGCTGGAAGACCCCCATCGGATTGCTCGACTGATCCTCCACTGATCGTGTGAATCGGATAGAGAGGACCCTCACCTTCAAGCGGAAGCGAGCTGGCAGCCCCGACATACCTGACTCCGGGCAGACTCTCAAGGCCAGGGAGCAGGTCATTATAGAGGCTCATCCGATTTGATCGATCACGGTACGCCGGACCTCCAAGTGAAAGTGCCATCGTGAGAGTGGTTGTGCTCTCGATCCCCGGATCAGTATTCCGGAGCGAGCTGTAGCTATTCAGCAGGAGCAGAGACAGATTGGCCAGGATAAAGCTCAGTGTGAACTGCCCGGTCACAAGAATCCTGCGATTCCACATCCGACGAGGAGAGCTACCTGCGCTTCGATGCCCCTCTTTCAATACTGCAGCCAGATTGAGACGTGATGCAGACAGAGCCGGGGCGAAGCTGACCATGAATGCGGAAATGATCGTCACGAGAAGTGAAAACAGGAAGACAACGGTATCGAGCTGGATGTCACCCGCGCGGGGGATCTCGGGGGGAATGATGTTCTGGAGTATGGCGATGCTCCAGAGAGCCATCAGATATGCTCCTGTGCCACCCATCGCGGCCAGCAGGATACTCTCACTCATCAGTTGTCGGATTATTCTGATCCGGTTCGCGCCCAGGGTAGCTCGAATGGCGTACTCCTTACGTTTCTTGAACGACCGGGCGATCTGCAGAGAGGCGATATTCGCGCAGGCGATCAGCAGAACCAGTCCGGCGGCTCCCAGAACAAGCAGGACCATCCGTCCTGATTCACCGAACAGTGCCTGATGAACGGTTTCGAGATGGACACTCCGTCCGGTATTGGAATCGGGATATTCGGCTGTCAGTTGAGCGGCAATCTCCCCGAGATCACCCCGGGCTGCTTCAAGGGAGGTTCCATCTTTCAGGCGCGCCAGCACCTGGTAAGATCGGACGATCCGCGGATCGAACCGGGAAGAGGCAGGCATGGGAAAATAGAGATCAAAATCATGTGACAGGTTCCTGGTGGTAGGCAGGATGAATTCAGGTGGCAGGACACCGATGACCACATATGGGATGCCATCCAGATCGATCGAACTTCCGATTATCTCGTCGTTAGCACCGTAGCGGCTGTTCCATATATCAAATCCGAGGACAACGACACGGTTTCCCTCTTCATCCTCAGGCTTGATGTTCCGCCCGAGAATGGGTTCGACACCGAGTGCATCCACCAGGCTGGCAGTCATGCGGGCGCTTCGAACCCGGATCGGGATGTCACCATCGGTAATGTTCTGATGAGAGTCGTGGTAGGCACCCATCCCGCTGCAGGTATGATTCAATTCCCGCCAGTCCAGGTAATCGGCGAATGCCACCGCACCTTGTCCCTGCTCCTCCGTCCATTCACTGATGAAGATGAGACGGTCCGA
>JALGVQ010000183.1 GCA_025774615.1 bacterium | reverse complement strand
GCCACCAAGGATCGCCACGAATGGCCGGGACGGATCATCAAGGGCGTTGCCGAGATACTCGAGCTCCCGGGCCATCAGATACCCCGCGGCGCACTGGTCGAAGTGAGCAGTGACACCGGCTGTAGAAGCGTGTGCTCGATGTGCCGATCCGAAGGCATCGTTCACATACACGTCCCCGAGATCCGCCAGTGTCCCGGAAAATTCGGGGTCGTTCGCCTCTTCACCGGAGTCGAAACGCAGGTTCTCAAGGAGCATGACCTCTCCATCACCCAGAGCCCCCGCTGCAGCCACGGCGGATTCCCCGATGATGTCTTCAACAAAGGTAACCGGATTCCCCAGGAGTTCTTCGAGCCTGCCCGCTACCGGTCTGAGACTCATCTTAGCGACCTGATTGCCTTTCGGCCGACCCAGATGGCTCATCAGGATCAGACGCGCGCCGCGATCGAGCAGTGAACGGATCGTGGGAAGTGAGGCATTGATACGCGTGTCATCAGCGACCACACCATCCTTGAGCGGGACATTGAAATCCACCCTCATCAGGACACGCCGACCGCCGACGTCGATATCGTCGACCGTGATCTTATCAAACTGCATCAGTGTACCGCCGCTTTCCGGTCAGCCGGTGATTTTGGAGATCACATCGACTACCCGGTTGCTGTAGCCCCACTCGTTATCGTACCAGCCGAGGATCTTCACCAGATTCTCTCCGATAACCATGGTGGCAAGGCTGTCGAAAATGCAGGAGTGAGGGTTCCCGACGATGTCACTCGAAACGAGTGGTTCGTCGGAGTATTCGAGGTACCCTTTCATGGCACCGTCAGCAGCGGCTTTAAATGCAGCGTTCACGCTCTCGATGGTCACGCTCTCATCGAGGGTCGTGACCAGGTCCACGATCGATCCGGCCGGAACGGGGACTCTGAGGGAAAGGCCATCGAGCTTGCCGTCGAGATCAGGGATGATCTTGCCGACCGACCGCGCGGCTCCGGTCGTGGTCGGGATCATGTTGATGGCAGCAGCCCGCGCCCTTCGCAGATCGGAGTGCACCAGGTCGAGAATACGCTGATCATTGGTGTAGGCATGGATGGTGTTCATCACACCATGCTGTATTCCGAAGGCATCGTGCAGAACCTTTGCCATCGGAGCAACGCAGTTGGTTGTACAGGAAGCGTTGGACACAGTTTTCACGTCGGAAGTCAGCACTTCCTCATTCACCCCCAGCACCACCATCGCGTCCAGTTCCCCCTTCGGAGGCACGGTCAGCACGACCTTCTTCGCGCCGGCATCGATGTGCTTCTGGACATCTTCCGGCTTGCGGAATATCCCCGTCGCCTCGATGACGACATCCACTCCCAGTTCGCCCCACGGCAGCGCGCCGGGGTCTCTCTCACTCAGCACTTTGACCGGACTGCCATCGATGATGAATCCATCATCGGAGACCTCGATCGTACCCTGGAATCTACCATGCACTGAGTCGTACTTGAGCAGATGTGCCAGGGTAGAGGGGTCACTGAGGTCATTGACCGCCACGAACTCATATCCTTCACGTCCGAAACCAGCCCGGAATACCAGCCTTCCGATGCGACCGAACCCGTTGATACCGATACGAATACTCATTCCCGCTGCTCCTTGGGCTTTCCGCGATTTCTCTGCCCGGCTCATATGTGAATGGGTGAAGGATGGAACATGGGTAGTATAGACGTCCTCCCCTCTTCTCAATAGTCTTTTTCAGGCCCTTCAGGATCGATCCTGATTTTCTCGGTGCGGGCAGCAGTGAGACAGAGTATTCCTGCCGGCGAAGCAGACTGAAGCGCCTGAACGGCCGCGGATAGTGTGGCCCCGGTCGTCACCACATCGTCGATGAGCAGAACCCGCAGATCGGAGACCAGTGATGCTTCCCGGCCTGGCGAAAATGCATCATGAAGAGCCTCGAGACGACGTTCCCGGGTTTCCGTTTTCTGGGGGGGAGTGATACGGGTCCGTCTCAACACTCTCCGTTGCACCGGCAGATCGAGCATCCGGCCAACCGCGCGGGACAGATGGAACGCCTGGTCGTATCCCCGTTCTCTCCGACGTGAGGGATGCAGTGGTACCGGGACGATCGTCTGTGGGTAATCCTCAAGTTCCGCTTCCCGTAGTGAAGCCACCATCCCCCTCACCAGTGGATCGAAGAGCCGCGGCTGGTTCTTCGATTTGGCCGCCGGAATGATCCGGTCGAGCGGCCATGCGTAGGCATATGCCGAGAGGACCGGCATCTCGAGGATGTTGACCGTTGCCGCTCTCAGACGCTGATCATCAAGAGCGTTGAGGCAGGTCGAGCAGATGAGCGACTCCTCCTGGAAAAGGTTCCGGCATGCTGGACATTCGCGGGGGAAGAAGAGGTCCAGGAGATCTGAGAAAATGGGAATGCGCATTCCCGCCTCCTGGTTGTGTGATATTTCAGAACCCAGATCGATCAGTCACACGGAGCATTCAGCCCACGGGAGCAATCAGACCCCTGCCCTATGAGAGCGAGGGGCCGGGGATCCGGACATCTCCTTCTCTTATCGTGACACCCTCGGAATCCATGTACTCGAGGATCGGTATCACGAACTTTCGGGTGAGCCCGCTGGTCAATTCCCTGAATTCGGGTACGGAGAGCGATTCATGTTCATCGAAATGCTGTTTGAGCAGAGAGACCAGTTTCTGGTGCCCCCGGGCGCTCTGAAAGAACCCACCCGGGTACCTGATGAGCCGTTCCTGGTGGACCAGGGCATCGATCAGCTCTCCAGCGTCGTTCCGGGAGATACCAGCCTTCGCAATGGAGGTCGCGATAAGCTCATCCAGTTCACCCTGGTTGAGGGGAGTGATGTCACGAGCTTCCGATTCTGAGATGATCGCTTCGAGCGCTTCTCCATACGGACCTTCAAAGAGCACCCTGAAGCCGGTCTTCCGCCAGAATGGCGGATCTTTCTCTATGAGCCCGGCGTTCTCGGCTCCAGAAAGGACCGCCTCAAGGACCGAACCGCCGGCAGGCACACCAAGGATCGACGCGATCTCCTCTGACGAGAATCCTCGCTTCAGCGGGTGGCTCTCATGGAAGGTCTCAAGATCACCGGCGATCCTCCCGATCGTTTCTTCGATCCTGGCCGCGTCCACGATGCGATCAGCAAGGACGAGCCACGCCTGCTCACCAGCAGATTCCTGCAGCTGCTCCCGGCTCAGTGATGAGCGACGGACCGCTTCTTCCGGCTCAACACCACGCAGGCTGGCATCAGACACCATCGATGCGACGATCTCCAGGGGATCACCCTGCGCCCGTACCTCGAGCCGTTCGAGAGCCTTGCCATCGCTGCGACGATGTCGCGCGGGGTTGATATCCAGCACTGTGGCACCCGCAATCGTTCGCCTTGGACTGTATCGCCGGATGAGCAGGCGATCTCCCACAAGCGCCACCAGTGGTTCCTCCAGGTGGAGTTGAGCGAACCCCTCGGACCCTGGCAGGAAAGCATCGGTACCGATCAGTCGGAGACGGCCGAACGTTTCCTGTGTCCCGTGATGGATCCGAACGCGCTGGTTATGTTTCAGCGGACCGGGCGCGCTCTTCAGGTAGTCAATCTGCAGGTCGATGGTTCGGGAGGGTTCGATACTTTTCGGGGAAACCAGCCACGAGCCGGGAACAGCCTCATTCACCGATACCGAATGGATCGCCACAGCAGTCCTGGTACCAGGTGCCGTCTGAGAGGCCGATTCTCCATGCTGCTGTATCTCACGTACTCGGGTAGATATCCCGGAAGGCTGGATCTCGATCGGGTCACCCACTTTCACACCACCCGTCCATACACTGCCGGTCACGACGGTGCCGATCCCTTTTATCGAGAAGGAGCGGTCGATCGGCATTCGGAATCCGGTACCGGTCGTCCGTTCCGGTATCACCGAGAGGAGTGCCTCGATCTCGCCTCGCAGTTCATCCAGACCTTCGCCGGTGATCGATGAGACCGGTACGATCGGAGCGTCGGCCAGGAATGTACCGGCAACCAGATCTCTGACCTCCTCGGTCACCAGTTCCACCAGTTCCGGATCATCAACCAGGTCGACCTTGGTCAGCGCGATGATCCCATGCTCGACACCGAGCAGAGTGAGGATCTCGAGATGTTCGAGTGTCTGGGGCTTCACACTTTCATCGGAGGCGATGACGAAGAGAGCGACATCCACACCGGTCGCGCCGGCAACCATGGTCTTGATGAATCGCTCATGGCCGGGCACATCGATGATCCCGACCTGGGCGTCCAGATCGCTCACCGGCTGATATGAGGCGAACCCGAGCACGATGCTGATGCCCCGGTCGTGTTCTTCCTCCAGCCGGTCGGTGTCGACACCGGTGAGTGCGCCGATCAGGGCAGTTTTGCCGTGATCGACGTGTCCCGCGGTTCCGATGAGGAGATGCTTCGATTTATCGTCCATTACCCTGCGATTGTACCGTAAACCGGGAATTGATGCGCCCGGTATTCCCCGCCCCGTCAGTAACCTCGAGCAGCAGCCAGTATTCCCCTGGTTCGAGCGGTTCCCTTGGCTGCCAGGTGAGACGATCCCTCTGCGGATCATACTGTGGCACGACCTGTGTGCCGTTCAGGCGGAGCACAATCTGCGACTCATCCGATATCCCGGTGGCGTTATCGTCGATTTCGAACTGGATCCGTGGACGATCACTCCTGAGCACGCTTCCATCCCTCGGCGACAGGAGACGCAGTTCAGGCCGGGTCGTATCGGCCAGCACCGCAAAGGGGCCGAGTCCACTGATAGCGACTCGTATAAGATCCCCATCGAGTTCACCACCCAGGTAGAACCAGCGATGGCCGTTTTCATTCTCATCATCCACGCCATTGTGAGTATAGAGACCGATCTGTTCAGGACGCACGTGATCCGGTCTTTCACTGACCGGCATGGTCAGGGAGCCACTCCCACGGAAGAGGATATCTTGCGGTCCGAGATTGCAGACCCTGCTGAGCGGGATGAGTTCCTGCCCGGAACGGTTCTGCACCGGTGTAGAGGGCGCCTCATCGATCCAGTGGTTTCCATAGACCGAACCTGCCGGGAACTCCGCCCGCAGGCCCGTCTCCCGGCTCTCGAACACCGTCCTGCCATCCACGGGCAGGGAGATATAGTTCCCCTCAGCGGACGCCGTTTCGATACGACCACCAGGAGTCTCAAGGCGCGCGGTGACCAGTAACCGGCTCTCTGAGGATATCCTTAGAGGATAGATCGCTTCGTGACTTCTCCTGCCGATTGGCACTCCCGGGAGGGTCACCGGATCGAGTTCCACCTGATCCACGGTAAAAACGACCTGCGCGGGCATGGGATTACCAGTTCTGGCCATGAACTGCAGGAAGCCCTCATACCGTTCGACCGCCAATGAGAATCCACCAGATAACAGCACATCAGCCTCA
>JALGVQ010000182.1 GCA_025774615.1 bacterium | reverse complement strand
TGGCGAACTTGCCGACTTTCTGCCGGCCGTCGTCGGTCTCCACGATGTAGATGTAGAGACCGTATGAGACTTCCATGAATTCGTACGACCAGAGGTTCCAGTCGACCGTTCCGACCCGGTTGCTGTTGTAGCCGCGATTACCGGCAACCGCGGTTGCGTCCCCGTGATGATCGAGGATCGCCACCAGCTCTCCGGAGAGGGTGAGTATCCGGATGGTGGAGTTGGCCGGGACGTTCCGGAACTGGATCTTCCGCTCCCCCTCTCCCCGATCCCATTCCGCGTACACGTAGTAGGGGTTCGGGACGACGGTCACCCCGTCCAGGTTGTTTTCCACCTCTTCGGTCGCCGGGAGGACGGTGTTGAATCCGAAACTCTGACCGGCATGGTATTTGAGGGTCTGATACGGCTTGATGGCCCAGATATCACCGGCATCCCAGCGGGTGTGGGTGCTGTCTCTCTCATAGAATGCCAGCCGGTAGATCCAGTCCGACCGGCTGGCGGGTGCAGATGCGTCCTCCACCCAGTAGCTGTCAGCCGAGGCCGGATGAAGGGTGGAGAAATCAACCACTTCGCCGCCTTCATCAAAATAGGGCTCGGTGGTTACGAAGATGTGGTCCCGGCCATCCCATTCACCCGCTCTGCTCCCCTGATCGTACTGGGTCCCGACCGAGGCGGAATCGATGATCACCGGGTAGAGCCGGATATCACTCTCGATATCCCATAGTTCGAAGGGGATCGGTACGGGACCGCGTGTGATGGCGTCGTGGGCCCGATTTGTGTCACTCCCGCCGGGAGCGAACCCGGTGAACCTGACCTCCAGGTCGTTCATGAAGCCGGTGAGGTTCGCCCTGTTCGATCCATCCGAGACCGAGGCGTAGGTGGCGTCGGCTGTCAGAACCGTAAATCCTGCGCCGGTGCCGGCATCGGTCGTCTGCGTGAAGGAGTATATGCCGCCGTTGGCATCGTTGGGCTGGGAGACTTCCACCCGGAAGCCGGTCAGAATATCGGTCGCGCCATATCCCTGACCGGGGGAGTCGCATCGCTGGGGGCCGATCCTGTACTCGCCGGCGGGTATGATCCAGACCTCGATCCCGCCCCGCTCAAACGAATCGAAGCGATCGGTCACCCCGTGGAGATGGTGAATGATCTTCTGGTAATGATCGTGGACATCGACCTGGTATGAACCCCCGGTGAGGGCATCCTCTTCCACCAACCGCACCCCGATCGCCGTCGAGCGTTCATCAGCGGCGGGGAGCAGGACACGGAATCCGCCCACATCTCCTCCGTCGGCAAAGCCGCCCGGCCGGTACCCCGGCGGTCTCGGCCCGGCGATCACCCCTGCCAGAGAGGGCGCGTTGGGATTCGCCGGGATCGGTGACTCCAGCGAGGCGGAGACCCACCCTTCATCATCCTGGACACCCCGGTCGTAAGAGGTCACCGTATACCAGTATTCAAGGCCGTCGAATACCGTTGTATCAGTCCAGGTGTGCCGTATCCCGGTGTCATCTCCCAGGTGCCGGTAACCGATCGGATCGGTGTCCCGTATCCCGTTCACCAGATCGAACTGCGCCACCGGGACCCAGCCGACCCGTCGCCCCTCCGGGTCATGGATGGGAGCGCCCCAGGTCAGGCCGCGGTCGGAGGAGCGGTAGACACGGTATCCTTCGAAATCTGCTTCACGGGTGGCAGCGTCGAGCGCCCTCTCGATGAACTGGCCGTCCCAGTTGAGGGTGACCCGGCCGGATGGGGCGTAGAATATGGGATAATTATGGATGCGGGGATCGTACTCCCTGCCGTGCGGTCCGGCTTTGACGCCGTTCACCGTGACCCTGGGAGCCGGTAGTACGGAAGAGGTGATGAACCGGTCGTTATACACTTCAATAGCGCGGGCGGCCTCGGCCCGCATCTCCCCTTCGGTATAGCCACCCACAATAGCGAACACATAGTCGAGGGTCGTCCCCGGCGGCATATTCACCGGCCCCGAGGCGACGTAGTAGAAGAGGTCTGAGTTATTTTCCCAGTCGGTATTCCAGGCCTTGTAATCCTCCTCGGTCTGCTTCAGGACCGGGACACCCCCGTGCTGGCCGGTCTTCCATACCCGGTCGGCCTCGGAGGGCTCCATGAGGGAGACATCCCCCGACATCGCGCCGTACAGTGACGGTTCGCTGGAAAGGATACGATCATCCCAGTCGAGCAGGGCGACGCGCGTGAGGATCTGCGACGGGTTCTCCGAATAGGAGTACCAGCGGGGTCCGGACTCACTCATCTTCCAGGAACCGGTGGGTGTATCGAGCCAGATGGTCCCGACCCATGACACCGTTTCACCGGTGGATGGTCGGGTGTGTGAGCCCGATTCCTGGTCGTAGTGCGCGCTGACGGCATACAGGAGTGGGAGTTCCTGGTCATACCGGAGGAATGCCCCCTCGAAGTCGTTTGTGGTCGGACTTCCCGAGTCGACGATCTGACCCAGGTACACCCCGGTGAAATGATTGCTGGAGGTGTTCGTGAACTCGTACTGGAAGTAGACGATATCGTCGTCTTTGTTCGTGAGGGCCCGGAACTGCACCTCGATGCCGAGGGGGATGGAATCTCCCCGTCCTTCCCGGTCGGCGTATGTGTCATCGAAGATGCCATATGTCTCGCGCTGCATCCGCCGTTCCCACTTGTGCCAGGTGTCCGTCCCGAGCCAGACCTCGACCACCTCTTCAGGGGCCGGCCAGCCACCAGTCAGATACGTCCAGGTCGCGGGCAGATCGGTCATGGCCATTAACGGGTAGCCTCCGATCTGAGGCTGGGTGAAGAGCGTCCCGCGCGATCCATCCTTCGCCTCCCAGTCGATCTTCGAGAGTGAGTGGTAATCGGAGTTCTCATGGACCATTGGATTCGGGTGCCAGGGGCCGGCTTCGACGGCAAAGGCGGGCGCCGAGACAAAGTAGAAGGCGCGCAGGGTTCCCTCCTCGTTCGGGTAGGCTCCGCGCCCCGAGGAGAAAATCCGGCCGGTGGTGAGGCCGAGGTTGTAGGTGTAGACGGACAGCCGGCTGTGATCCATTGGGGCGACTGCCCGGTCGGTCGCGTCCGCCGACCTGAAGAAGGCGCGACGATCGGTCTCCTCCAGGGGAGCCTTGAGGCGGAGGCGTTCGGTCACGGAGAGGCCGGTCGACTGGGCACGCGTCCCTGCAGAGAATCCCAGCAGCAGGGCTGTCATGGCTGCCGCGATCATCGGTGGGAGGTTCGCCACTCCCGGTCTCCGTTGATATGACGGGTCTCTTGCCATTGAATCTCGATAATCAACAGGAGCCTGTCGGAGAATCCGACGATAGCGAAAGCAGCAGCCGGAGTGTATCTCCGACAGGCTCCTGGTTAGCCGGTATATCTCCAACGACTCCAACGGATCATACAGGTCAGGCTGTCAGGATGACGAAGAAAAAGCCGCTCCGTTCACCTGAAGCGGCTTCTGTTTTAATGCTGTTCAGGAAGAGGTGCGGTCAGCCGAACCTCTCGAAGCGATCCCGGTCCACGTGGCAGACCGGGCATTTCATCGGGGGCTGCGGACGGGCACACAGATAGCCGCAGACGGTGCAACGCCAGACAGGGGTGGTCAACATCGTCATCGCTGTCGCCGGGTTCTCCGGCGGTAGTACCGGTCCCGCCCCGTTTCTTCATCGGGCCCCATCCCCTGGCGGCCGGTGTTCCCCGGCGCTCGGCCACCGGTTCAGCCTCTTTCTCCCCTCCGGCGATCTCTTCTGAGACGTAAAGCGCGCAATAGCATGCCCCGAACTCACCCACATCGGGGTCGCGGTAGTCACAGGGGCAGATGATGTCGAGATCCTGCTCGCGCGTTCCATCGGCCAGGCGGCAGGGGCAGGCCTGGTAACCGTAGCGTTCCTCGTTCTTCAGGAGCCCCTCCATCAGATCGAGGACGAAATCGACGTCGGGATTGAGGTTATACCCTGCCGCCTCAGCCTCGCTCTTCAGTCTCTCATACAGTGTGCGCGCCGCGTCGGAATGTTCTTCGCTCATAGTCCGAGTGCCTCCCGCAGGCGGTCCTTGTTGAACCCGATCACGACCTTCTCGTTGTCGATCACGACCGTTGGATACGATCCTTTCGGGTTCCATTCCTTCAACTCTGTCCGTCTCTGCTGTTTTTCATCTCCCTCCAGCAGATCCACATCCACGAAGTCGTATTCGACCTCGTTCTCATTGAAGAAACGCTTGATCCGCCGGCACCAGGCGCAGGTACTGAGGGCGTAGAGCATGACCTTCATGTTGTTTCCGGCTCCTTCAGGGTGTCTCTGGACTCTTCGAACATGTCATTATCCTGTCACCTGACATGACACTAAGTCCGGTCCCTCATCATGCCAAGAGTGAAAGCGTACGTGTCAGGGGGCCTGCTTGTCCGGGATAGTTCCCTGCCTGCGCCACCAGCGGCTGGCGACCAGGACGAGTACGCCCCAGGCCACGATCGCGGCCAGGAAGGGCAGCCCGAAGGTGAGATCGGCCGAGGCGCCCACCAGGATGAAAGCCACCATCCAGGGCAGGGTGCCGGCCAGCGACCCGATCAGGTAAGGCAGGAAAGAGATCCGGGCCAGTCCCAGCAGATAATTCTGCGATCCGAGCGAGAGGGGAGTGAACCGGATCGCGAATGAGAGCCGCCAGGCGGACATCTGTTCGAACTGTTTCAGGAACCTGAGCAGGTTCATCCTGTCGAGCATGTTCCGCACTGTATCCCGCAGGAACCAGGCGCTGATCGCGTACCCGAACGCGTGGGAAAGAATGGTCGCAGGCAAGACCAGGATCAGCGCTGTCTTCAGACCGAAGAGCATCCCGGCGACGATCGAAAGGAGGGTGAACGGGACCATCAGGTTCACCAGGACCGGAAAGAGCAGGAAGAAGAGGAGTGGTGTCAGGTTCCCCGAACGCTCGAACCAGCTGCGGAGCGCTCCCGGTTCCCATTCGATGCCGGTCGTTCCGCTTCGGAGCAGGATGATCGCCACGACGAACACGATCAGGAAGGAAAGAAACCGGAGCAGATCACGCCGACCTTCATGCCCCGTTTTCCGAGGGGATGATGGCATCACGTTCCTGTCAGGTAGTCGAATGCGTTCCGGAATATGATGAGACCGGGCCCTTCAGCGGGGAGGGTCCCTTCCCGTTTCTGCCGCGGCCACTGCGGATGGAGCAGGGGGGAATGGTACGCTTCAGGGTGGGGCATCATGCCGAAGACACGACCGGTGGTATCACAGAGCCCGGCAATACCGTCGGGGGATCCATTCGGGTTGTGAGGGAACTCTTCGGTCCGCTCTCCCTGCGGATCGATGTAATAGAGAGGCGCGAGCCCTTCTTCCACGAGACGACTGCGTAGTTCCGGCGAGGTGGTCACGACACGTCCCTCACCATGCCGAACCGGCAGGTCGAGCCGCTCAAGACCGCGGGTGAAGATACACCGGGAGTCGGGATCACCCGCCACAGTCACCCATCCATCGTGGAAACATCCCCGCTCATTGCCCGTCACGGTGACCGTCTGCGTGTCATCACCGTCGAGCCTGGGCAGGAGCCGCATCTTTGCGAGTGTCTGGAAGCCGTTGCAGATGCCCAGCAGCAGGCCACCCCCATCAACGAAGGCAGCCAGGGGTTCGGGGAGGGTGTTCAGCAGTCTGATGGAGAGCACCTTCCCGGCACCCAGATGATCACCGAAGGAGAACCCACCAATGATCACCACCATGCCGTAATCGGAAAGGGTGGCCTTACCCGCTGAGAGGTCGCTGATGTGCACCAGGTCGGTCTCGAACCCCACCATCCGGCAGGCCAGGTCGGTCTCCCGTTCACAGTTCAGGCCGAACCCGGTCGGGATCAGTACTCTCGGTGGGTGCGTCTCTGCCATGTGGTTCTCTCCCTCCCCTGCGGATCAGAATCCGGCCAGGGGGGCTTTCCAGATACGTTTGAGTTCCATGATGTCGTCATCGATGAGTGTCTCCCCATCAAGAGAGATCACGAGCCGCGGCGAATCCTCAACTGTTCCGAGGCGTGCAACGGGTTCGCCGGCAAGGGCATCTTCGAAAAGGGCTGCCTGGTCGGGGGGAACCGTAACGAGGAATCGACCGGTGCTTTCGCTGAAGAGACGTCCCCAGAGGTCGATCTCCCCCCTGATCGGCAGGGCATCGAGGTCCACCCGGAGTCCGAGTTCGGCGCCGAACGCCATCCAGGCGAGCGCTACGCCCAATCCGCCCAGCGAGGGAGTCTTCACACTGGCCGGGATACCGTCAGCGATTGCCTTGCTCATCTTCTCATATCGGACCCTCATCAGATGCGGATCGGTCACGGGGGGACTGCCTCCCACAGCCGCGTCGAGCGGGCCCTCTTTCAGGGAACCATTCCGTGATTCTGCCCACCGGGCGAACTCGGAGGCTCCCAGCTCCGGCGCGGTCTC
This sequence comes from bacterium, assembly GCA_025774615.1. Lineage (GTDB taxonomy): Bacteria > Blakebacterota > Blakebacteria > Blakebacterales > Blakebacteraceae > Blakebacterum. The sequence continues at coordinate 2,598 of JALGVQ010000182.1, read as the reverse complement.
CCCGACGATGTAGAGGATATCACCTGCCGCTTTCGGTTCAGGTGTCTGGGAGAGGGCAACGTCATCGATCCGGCCCATGGTGCTCACCAGCAGTGTCGGCGGGATGCTGATCTTCACCCCTCCCCGGGTGGAATCGTTTTTCATCGAATCCTTTCCGGAGATGAGCGGCACGCCGTATGCCACGCATGCGTCATGGAGCCCCTGACAGGTGCGCACCAGCTGGGCGAGCTTGTACCGGCCATCAGGAGTGGTGGTACTCTCCACCGGGTCGGGCCAGCAGAAGTTGTCGAGCGCCGAGATCGTGCCGGGCTTCGCGCCCCCCGCCACGAGTCGTCTCACCGCTTCATCCACGACCGCCATCGCCATATGCCTGGTATCAAGATCGCTGAACCATGGATTGATCCCCTCGGCCAGAACGACCCCTTCGGGGCGATCGAAATCGACGAGGAAGACCGTGGCGTCAGCCGGCACGTCAGCAGCGACGCCGACAAAGGGTTTCACGATGGTGCGTGCCTTCACTTCGTGATCGTATTGACGCGACTTCTCCTCCTTGCTGGCGATGTTCTCCCGGGAGAGGATCTCTCTGAGCGCGAGATCGGGGGCCAGCTCGGGCAGGGGAAGCGGTCGGGATTGCGGAGCGTTCCAGCGCGCGTTGAGCAGGGGTTCGGGCCAGCCGTCATGGAGGAATTCCATCTCGATGAGCGCAACGGTCTGCTCGCCGTAGAGGACGTGGAAGTATCCCGAATCGGTGAAGGATCCGAGCGGCACGGCCTCCACTTCACGGCGGGTGGCCAGTTCCAGGAAGGGATCGAGCCTGTCGGGAGGAATGCCCACAGTCATCCGCTCCTGTGCCTCGGAGAGGAGTATCTCCCAGGGCATGAGGCCGGGATACTTCAGCTTCGCTTCGGCCAGATCGATCGTCGCGCCGCCTGTTGCCTGAGCCATCTCTCCAACGCTCGACGAGAGACCTCCGGCGCCGTTGTCGGTGATGCTGGTGAAGAGTCCCATGTCGAGAGCTTCCAGCAGGAAGTCGGTCATCTTCTTCTGCGTGATCGGGTCACCGATCTGTACCGCCTGGCTGGGAGATTCCTCGTGCAGTTCCTGGCTTGAGAAGGTCGCGCCGTGAATACCGTCGGCGCCGATCCGGCCGCCCACCATGACGATGACATCACCCGTTTCAGTGATCTTCTCGTGGCTCACTGATCCGTCCGGCAGAGTGGCTGGCATGATGCCAACCGTGCCGCAGTAGACGAGCGGTTTACCGAGATACCGTTCGTCGAAGAGTTCCCATCCCCGTCCGTAAGGGATCCCCGACTGGTTACCGCCGTCGATGACCCCCTGGTGAACCCCGTCCCGGATCCGTCGGGGATGCATGAGTCCCTCCGGTATCTCCCCGTCATGGAACGGTGAGGCGAAGCAGTACCCCCAGGTGTTGATCAGCAGATCGGCACCCCGTCCGGTTCCGAAGGGATCCCGGTTCACACCGACTATGCCGGTCATGGCTCCGCCGTAGGGGTCGAGTGCGCTCGGTGTGTTATGGGTCTCAGCCTTGAAGACGAGGTTGGTCTCCTCGGTGAAAGCCACAACACCGGCATGGTCCGTAAATACTGAAAGAAGCCAGTCGATCTCGGGCTCCACCTTGCGGGTGGTCCCTCTGATATAGCTGTCGAACAGGCTTCTGATGCTGAGGGTCTCTCCTTCTTCAGCATCTTCATATTCGATAGTGCTGTTGAATATCTTGTGTTTGCAGTGTTCCGACCAGGTCTGGGCCAGGGTCTCCATCTCGACGTCGGTAGGGCTCGGGCCAAGGCCGAATTCAGACCGCTTCCTGCTCCGCTCCTCATCGCTGAAGTGTTCGCGGATCGCGCGCATCTCCTCGATGGTAAGCGCCCACAGTCCCGTCCGGCTCATCTGTATCAGTTCATCATCGGGTCGGTCGAGGTTGTGGATCTCGACCACCGGCTCGACTCCGGAAGTGATGCGGGGAGGGGTGATATCCTGCGGCTGGCTGGACCACTCCTCGAACGAGTGAAGAGAGATCGAGTTGATCAGGGGATTGGCCAGCAGGTCGGTCGCGATCCTTCCGGCTTCCCCACGGTCGATGGAACCCCTCAACAGGTAGAGGATCGAGGTGAAAACATCCTCCTCTTCGCTGAGGGTCCTGCCGAGCAGGTCGCCGATGGCGACCCGTGCCGAGGTACCCACGTTATCGGTGACGCCCGGTTTCAGACCCACTTCGATCGCCCATGAGAAGGATTCGGTGGAGGATTCAGGGGAGGCAGTTCCGGGATCGACGCTCTGGACGACCGGGTCGACGAAAGCTTCGGTGATCAGGTTGAGTTCATCGGGAGTAAGCGCGCAGTCGATGAGATAGATATCCCGACTCTCCACGCTCTCGAGTCTGATCCCCAGGTCGCGCGCCGATTTCAGCGTGACGGCTGATCCGCGGGCGTCGTGAGCACCGGGCAGGAACATGAATTCGAGTCTGAACGGTCGTTCGAAGGATCGGAGCATTGCGGGAGCTGGATCGGTGTGTTCTTGCATGGGTCCAAGATAGTCATCCGCCTGACATGGTACACCCCGTTTCCGGGGGCAGGA
>JALGVQ010000022.1 GCA_025774615.1 bacterium | reverse complement strand
CATACGGCTTGTTGTCTGCCTTCATGTCGACATCGTTGCCGGTGAAGAGACCGTAGTTCGCACCATCGAAGCATTTGGAACTCATCGTCCATCTGTCCTGCATCCCCAGCACGTAGAACACTTTGGCAATCCCGGTCGTCGCTTCCGGATTCACCAGAACATCACCTGAAGGAGGAACGTAGAAATAGTCGGCGCCTTTCACGTCCACGGGGATCTTGATCTCGAACCCGTGCTCATCCTCCATCTCCTCTTCCAGAAAATCGATCGCTCCCATGAATGCTTTCGGAGACGCGCCATCGGTGTTATGGGTCTCAAGCGATACCTTGACCACCCGTGCCATTGTATCAGGTGTGTAACCGAGCGCGTCCGCGATCCCCCGTCCCTTCCGGGTGAGAACAGAGTTGTCGATCCCCATGGGACAGTAGGTCGCGCATCTCCGGCATCCGGTACACTCGTAGAATGCCCGGACGAACTCCTCCATGTCGCCGTTGAAGTCCTCGGCACCAACCAGAGACCCGAGGAGCTTCCCCGATGTGGTATTGTATTTCTTGTAGACGCTTCTGATGAGATCTGATCGCGCGACTGGATTGCGGAATTTCTCCGGCTCACCATAGTAGATGGGGCATACTGAGGAGCACGTACCACACCTCACACAGGTGTCCATGTACAGCTTCATTGCCAGGGGGCCATTGCTGATCGCGTTGATGCGATCTGTGACCTCTTTTTTCAGCTCCTCCGCGCTCATCCTGGATGATTCTTCAGTCTTCTGCTCATCAACAGTCATTCCGGCAGTCTCTACATTGACATTGGTTTCCACGACTGAAGTCTCCTTTACGATCTCTGTACCAGGGTTTGCGTGAAGAATATCCCGCCAAGGTGCATGATCTTGCTGAATGGGATGTAGATGATCAGAAGTTGTGCCAGAAGGAAGTGCACCCGGAATATGCCACTCAGTGGAATCTCAATCCCTGTGAACGAGAGCGTCATGAGCTGTGAAAAATAGGTCCTCGTCAGCTCCAGATCGAAATGTTCACCGAATCTCATCATGTTGCCTGTCAGGAGAATGGCGAGTATCAGGATGAGTGCGAAAAAATCAGTTGAATTGGTGATCTCCCGGACCCGCACGATCCCGATTCGCCGCACCAGAAGGACCAGTGCAGTCAAAGCAATAATGACACCCGCAATCCCACCGAAGGTGGCGCTCATGGTATCAGCATCGATGTTCAGTGCCGCCCAGAGTGCGGGAAAATCGGTGAAGACCCGGACGTGGCCTACGAAGATCAGCAGGAGAGCCACGTGGAACACCCAGGCAAATCCCCAGAACGTCCTGTCTCCCTTGAAAAGACTGCTGAAAAGGAAGGATTCCCTCACAACACCCCAGAAGGTACCAGCTCCCTTCGATGGTGCAGGGAACAGTGTCATTCTTCCCGGCGACGGAGTCTTCCTCCAGACAGTCAAGCGGAACGCTATTCCGCCTATGAAGACGATCACGGTCAGATAAGGCAGAAAAATGAAGAGGAACGTATTCAACGTTCTGTCCTCCTGTCAGATGGAGTTTCGCAGCAATGTGCTGCAGATATCAGGTTGTCCCATCCCACGGCTATTCGGGAAAAGTCAAAGGCACCCGAATGGTCTCGGTAGTCCCGCCAGACGGTAGGCACCCCGAGCAACACCACAGGGGAACATCTCGCAGATGTAGCTGTAAGAGAATCCTGTTTCCTGGCCGATCTTTACAATCGGTGGGCCCTGGTGATGTTCCTTGTAATACGCCTGTACATAATCGATCACGGTCCAGTGATCGTCGGTGATCGGTCCGAGATCGTTACGCTCTGCAAGTTCCAGAGCAATATCCCGGGTCCAATTTGATAATTCCTTCAAGAATCCATCGGCATCTTCGAAGTCGCGCGTGCTGGGAGTCTCGATGTCCATATGGGCCTCCCTCTCGCAATGACCGCTCCATACAAAAAGTCGTATATTCCGGTCGTATTTAATTATCAGCGAGTATCACCCATATATAATTAGGACGTCAACAAGATAATCGGACCAATATATCCGAATTTATTAGCACTACTAATAAAACGCCCCCTTCGCGGTAAGCGCCGGGGGCGTCCCATCGGCCGGGGGGATGTTTAACCAGCTATCGGCCGACGTCGAGTAATCGCCGTAATGCCTGTCGAGCCGCGGGATCTTCGATCCGGCCCAGTTGCCGGACTGCTTCCTTCCTGACTTCGAAGGAGGCATCTCCGCGCGCCAACTGCTCGAGCCAGGTGATCCTCTCGCTGTCGGCGTCCATCTTTTCCAGTCGCTGTCTGAGCGCAGTCATCCTGATACGCTCATCCTCCGAACGGTCGAAGATCCTGGCGAGTGCCTGAGCGGCCGAGGTATCGGTTATATCCCCAAGACTCGAGACCGCGGCCTCCTGAACCCGCCGCTCACTATCGCCGAGCGCTACCCGTTCAAGCAGAGGAACCGCCCGCCTTGCATCCCTCTCCTCCCAGAGCGATACGACCCGACGTCGGATCCCGACCTCCGGATCGGATAGAAGGTCCTCAAGCAGAGCATCCATTTCCCTGTCTTCGAAGCGGTTGAGGTATGCGAGTGCCGTGACGCGGACCTCTTCTGATTCATCACCATCCAGCACCGTAAGGGTCAGCAGTTCTCTGCTCGCCGGCCCCTCTCTGCCCGCGATCGCTCTGAGCACTCTCGCCCTGTCTCCCGGTTCCTCCGCACCGGCGAAAATCGATGCCAGCCGGGGAGAGGTATTCTCCGGTCGATTCCCCAACCAGGAGATCGCCCGGTGCCGCACATCCTCGCCTTCATCTTCCGAGGCGTATTGTGCCAGCATCGACACCACGTCATTCCCTTCAGGCATGAGACTCAGCAATCCCACGAGGTCCTCCCGTAATCCACTGTCACGACGGGGATCGAGAGAGGCCATCTGATCACCTGCCCACGTGGTGATCTCCCGGGTGGCAGCGCTGCCAAGCCAGAGAAGCCTGCGCTCATGCATGCCCATACGGCCTTCGGCCAGACGGATACTCAGGCCGCTGATCTTCGTGCCCTCCCGTCCGGCGGCCCGACCGTGCAGGAGACAGAGGAGCCGTCTCTGTTCGAGTACCGGATCGGGATCGGGCGCGGTCATGGTCATGGTCGCAAGATCGAGCACCTGTTCACCGGCCCCCGGCCTGCCCCAGGGATCGGCAAGAGATACGATCCCTCCGAGACCGGTCATCATCCATCCGTCAGACCGGGTGATGACCATCGATCCACCTCCGCCGGCATGGGCATCTGAGGGCACCAGCCCATCGAATCTGAAGGCGATAGAGAACCGGTCGTCCTGCTGCATCCGTCCTGCGCTTTCGAGCGCGGTCCCGATCAGTGCCGACAGGCTTCCGGCTTCCCTGGTGAGGTCCTCTACCTGTCCGTACCCGGTTCCGGGGATGGCCAGGATGAAGAGCAATACCGGAAGAGCCAGATGTCTGGTTACCGGACGGGCCCGCATCTCAGCGCACCTCCATGGGGGGAATATTGAGGATATCGCGCAGTGCCTGTTTCGCCTTCGGATCTTCGCTTCGTCCCAGGATCTGCACGGCGCGACGGCGCACATCGGGGTCGGCGTCCGTCTTGGCTGCCTGGATGATCGTGTCGAGACTGTTCGCATCGTTGATCCGCCACATGAAGTCGACCACGGCCGACCTGATCCGTGTATCCTCGCTGTTCTGGAAGATCTTCACGAGTGAATCCCACCCGGCTCCCTCCTCCAGACGACCGAGTGCGGACACTGCTTCCCTTCGCATATCCTGTTCGGGGTCGTTGAGGGCGATCTGTTCGAATACCGGAGCGGATTCCGCTCCCCAGCCGCGCAATTCAGACAGCGCTCTTCCCCTCATTGCCATCTCATCCTGTCCGAGGGCGATGTCCCGCAGAACAGCGAAGGAGTCGGAAGTCCTGCGATTGCCCAGTTCATCGAGCGCCTCACGCCGGACCGCGGTCGGAGCGCTGCCTCTCGCGATCGCGACGAGCGCCTCGGCTGCCTTGCTCCCCTCATAGTCGCCGATCTCATCCACCGCCGTCACCCGGACTGCCTCGGTGACATTCGAGTTGGCGATCCCGATGAGTGCATCGAGCGCTTCCGGTCCTTCGATTCTTCCCAGATAGCTGACCGCGGCGCGTCGGGTACGCTCATCCGAACCACTGCGTATCTCTTCGACCAGGATCGGGATCCTGCGGGGGTCATCACTGCGCGAGATCACCGAGAGGACCGTCCGGCGCGTATCGACATCTGACATGCTGTCGAGCAGACCTGTCAGGTGCGGCATCGATAGTGTACTGTCGAAATTCGTCAGCACCGAGAGAGCCCGATCACGGACATCCTCGTTGTCGTCATCGCGGGCCACCCGGGAGAGGAACTCCACCGCGTCGGCCGCCCAGTCGGTTTCCCGGAACCGTCCGGTCGCCTCCACGATGTACCGGCGGGCGTTGACGCTCTGCTCGTTTCCATACAGACGCATCAGTGCCTCGAAGCCGCCACTCTCTTCCCGGTGCCCGAGTGCACTGATCGCCCGCACGCGGACCTCGGGATCTGCGTGCTCACGCGCGGCTGTCTCCAGGGCCTGTACGGCAAGCGGACTGTCATCCCGGCGCAGAAGGTCCACCGACTCACGCTTCAGTCGGGAAGAGGCCGATCCGTCAGCCAGGACTCCCTGCACGATAGAGACGATATCGGCGCCCTCCTGCCGGGCCAGCGCGTTGAGCGCATAGAGCCGGATATCCTCTTCACTGTTATCCCGCGCATCCTCGATGTACTGCTTGTACTGCTCCATCCCCTGCCGGTAGAGCTCACCAGCCAGTTTGACCATGCTGGTCCGGGCGTGGGTCACGAAGGGGCTCTCGGCGTAGCGGTTGAGGAATTCCTGGTACGCCTGAAAGGCCTGTTCTGTCTGGCCCCGCATGTGTTCCTGCGCCCAGGCAGCCCAGAAGAGCGAATCATCCACATAGACCGACTGCGCGAACCGGACAGCCAGGTCCATGAACTTCTGCCGCGCTTCCTGATACTTCTCATCGAAGAGGAGTGTCTTGGCCTCGTTGTAGAGCGCCAGTCCCGGATCCCCCTGCTGCTGGTAGGTCATCTCCAGCAGTACGAGCATACCGCTCCGGCCACGTCGACCGGCGAAGGGAGCCATGGACGGGAAGTCGATTTCAGGGAATTCGAACTCGATCTCGGGCATCTCGAACTCGTAGTCCCACAGTTCCGCCATCTCGAATTCATAGAAGTCAGGGTAATGGAAATCAGGCATCGGAGGCATCGGAGGGAATGGTAAGTCGTGAAAGATCTCACCCTGAAAATCGGGAAAATCGGGCCACGCAGGAAGCGGAAAGTCCAGCTCCTGGAGCTGGAGCTCATCGAATGCGAAGTCGAGATCGTCCAGCCACTCCTCCTGCAGCATCCCGATATCGAGTTCATCAAGCATCAACTGCGCCTGAATCTGCAGCTGCTCGAGGTCGATCTCCTGGATGGCCAGTTCGGCCAGGCGCATGGCTTCCCCGATCTCCTGCTGGATACGGACATCAGGCGGCCGGACCTTTCCCGGATCCTGTATGGCAGCAACCTCTACCGGGTGTGACATGATCCCGGGCGCACCCGCGGGTTCGAGCGTCGGGACATTCATTCCCGCGCCGCTGATGACCGTGACGATGAATCCTCCCACAAACCACAGAACTGACTTCATCTTCCTTCTCCTTCTCCATCCGGCCCTCTCAGGGCCGAAAAGATGAACCGGTCGGCTGCAACCATGTTCAGTTGTCGCCGGATCGGGGTTCGAATGTCGAAACTCTATAGATCAGCGACCGCTCGCTGATCCCGTCCTGCAGGAGGGCCAGTCGGTCGGAGTCTGCCTCCCCCTCCCAGGTGGATACATCGAGGAGTATGAGCTCAAGATCCCGTACGAGTGTGATGATGTCGGTATCGTCATCAGGAGTCGCACCGGCTTCCAGCATGCGGATCTCGTGGATGAGGTCACGACTGAGCGCCTCTTCAGCCTCGAGATGGTACGTGCCATCCTCATCAGGAACCGCAGTCGAGAGGGCAAGCAGGAGTGTACGGGTCCGGCGGAGCAGAGATCTTACTTCCTGTCCCGCTGCCTCGGCGTCGATCCAACCCGATCCGGTATCAGGTGACAGGGAAAGGATCTCACGATCGCTCCCCTCTGATATCGATGTATCACCCGGCTGGAGAGCGAGCGTTCCGAGAACGATCAGAACCAGAGTGGCCGCAACCGCGACCGGGGCCGGCATGCGAAGCTCCCCATGGCGCAGCCAGGAGGCTGCTCTGGAGTACCACGGTTCCTTCTCCATGAGCGCGAGCACCTTCGACTCCAGTTCCACCGGATACGCGGCATCCATGGCTGCGGCCAGACTCCCGGCAATCAGGGCATCGAGCTGAACCAGTTCCCGGCATTCGGCGCAACCGTTCAGATGCTCTTCGAACTGTTCGACCTCAGAGGCATCGAGATCTCCATCACGGTAACGGCTGCTCAGCTCTTTCCAGAGATCGTGACTCATGCGCTGTCGATCCTTTCCAGGTGAGGGGCCAGTTCAGTCCGAAGAGCCTGTCTCGCCTGGTAGATGTCCTGTTTGATCGTGGCGAGTGACCTCCCGGTGATCTCCGCGATCTCTGAGTAACTCAGTTCGCTGTATTCTCTCAACACCAGTGCCTCCCGCTTCGGACCTTCCAGTCGTTCGATCGCCCGGGATACCAGAGAGCGGATCATGTCATTCCTGATTCCCTCTCCAGGGTGCTGGATATCCACGGGTGCGACCGGTTCAGCGATCTCATCCTCGAAGGTGCGATCCCGGCTTTCGCGCTTCAACCGGCTGCGACTGCTCTTGAGTGCATCGAGAGCGGCGTTCCTCGCTACCTGATGGATCCAGCTTGAGAAAGAAGCCCGGGGCTGGAAGACCTCCGGACGTCGGGCGAGCTTCACAAACACTTTCTGGATGACATCGTCGGCCAGGTCCCGGTCGTGAACGATCCCCAGGACATATCCGAAGAGCCGGCGGCTGTACCGACGGAAGAGGAGCGTGAACGCTTCCTCCCGGCCGGCCCGGTATTGCCCGAGCAGGCCCTCATCACTCGTGTCGTGTTCGTTCAGGCTCATCCCCCTCCGTTCGTGTAACGGTGTGATAAGGAGAAAGGTTAGTGGTGGAGTCCGGTTTCTTCGGTTTTCAACGACAGGGCGGGCTTATTCGCCCACTACAACAGCGGAAACCTCCCGTCGACGTGAGCGATTGTCAAAATTGAATACGGCAATCTGCTGCCAGGTTCCCAGATAGAGCTCACCATCGATGACCGGTATAGAGAGGCTGGTTTTCAGCAGGGCACTCCGAACGTGCGAGAAACCGTTGCCGTCCCCCCACTTGAGATTGTGGGCGTACTCATCGTCTGCCGGAGCGAGGTGTTCGACCGCCCGCCACAGATCCTTCAGTACTCCCGATTCATATTCGATAGTCGTGACCGCACCGGTAGACCCGGCCATCCCCACCGTGACCAGGCCAGTCGTGATGCCAGATTCGGTTACTACTTCCCGCACGGTTTCTGTCACATCCTCATGACCACATTCAGCTCCCAGTTCAACCATCCAGCGCCGGAAGTGCGCACTCATCGTGTAACTCCCTTCTGATCCGCGGTAATCGATTTCCTCTCGCCTCTTCTCATATACTCATATACGAGTGGGACCGGAATATTGATGCTCTTGAGTAGTGGATGATCAGTACATATTTTAATTGGCATGAAAAAGACCATACCAGAAAACAATCCGTACCGGATGGATGTGCCGACTCGTCGGGACCGTCTGTCGGGTGAAGGCGTGAAATGGTACGACCGGGCATCGTGGCTTGCCGGCAAGACCCTGCAGATCCCGGCTCATGAGAGGACCGTTTACCAGAAGGACCTCGATGAGATGTGGGGAGCAGTGACTCTCTTCGAAGAGGGTCGGGATGGATCGGTGGACACTGCCCGGATCGAGCGGATCTTCACATCCGCGTTCGAACGCTGGTCCGATCACCTGGGTGGAGAGATACCCTCAGAGATCAGGTAGTCTTGCGACGCAGTGTATCGACAACTGCGCCAACATCGGTCGGCAACTCGAGGTCGAGAGTATCAAGTATCCGGAGGATCGCTTCCCCGATCTCGCTGTCGGGGGTAGACGCGCCCGCCGAGATCCCGATCTGCAGGGCCCCCTTCCTGAGCCAATCGTGGTCGGTGACCGGATCCTTCTCTCCGACGGGCTTATACGTGATCCCGTTTCCCTGCAGGATCCCCCTGGCGCTCTCTATGTGGTAGGTCTTGACTCGTGGGCCGGCGATGTTCGACAGATTGTTCGTATTACTGGAATTATACCCACCGATGACCACCATCAGATTGAGTGGATTCTCGAGCAGTTCGAGAATGGCATCCTGCCGTTCCTGGGTAGCGGTACAGATGGTCTCGAAATTCCTGAAATGCTCTGCCACCCGGTTCTCACCAAATCGATCCCGCATCGATTCGAAGAGCGCGTCCGCAACCTCGATCGATTCACTCTTCAGCATCGTGGTCTGGTTTGCGAGCCCGATCCGCTCGAGGTGGACATCCGGATCGAATCCGGGCGATATCGACTGGTCGAACCGTTCCAGGAACTGCTCTCTATCCATTCCGCTGTTCCTGATACTGTCGCAGACCAGCTTCGTCTCGGTCAGGTTCCGAACGATCAGGTAATGCCCGCCCTCGGCGATCGCGCGACTGGCAGTCGCCATGGTCTCCTCATGGTAGAATTTCCCGTGGATGATCGAGGTGAATCCATCCCGGGCATACCGTTCCACGTTCTTCCAGACGAGGATCACCGACCCGCAGGTTGTGTCGACCAGTGTGCAGCCGATCCGTCCCAGGCGCTCCATATCTTCAAAGGGGATACCGAAGGCAGGAAGGATCACCACGTCATGCTTCCCTACGGCTTCATAGCCCAGATCGTTGGAGTACCGGCCGAAGAGGAAACCGATACCCATTTCGAGCATCTTCTCATTCACATGGGGATTGTGGATGATCTCCCCGATCAGCCAGACCTGTTTGTCCGGGAACCGGAGGCGGGTCTCGTAAGCGAACTCCACCGCCCGGTCCACGCCATAGCAGAACCCGAATTCCCTGGCCAGACGGATGGTTATATCACCGATCGTGAGGGTGTGATCATGCTGGCAGATATGGTCCACCAGGGCATTGCGATAGTGTGCCTCAAGTTCAGGCTCCACCTCATCACGCAGGCCGAATCCCCGGCGATGGTATGCCATGTTCTCCTGGTCGCTCATTTCCACAGCCCTCCCCGACTCACAGAAGCATATCATTCTTCATGGTCCAAAATAGGGACCATACGCTCATCGGATACAGGAGAAAGCAACACAGTCGTCCGGCAGAGTGTACCACTGTTGACACCGGAATGCCCTCTGTCTACGGTAACGACACCACCCGTTCCATGAGTGTCCTGAGTCTGTCATAAAGGAGGGTTCCCCCATGCCGAGACCCGTGATCAGCCGGGATCGGTCGATGTTCCCGAGAGCGGTACGCCTGCTGCTGCCGGCTCTCGCAGTCGTGATCCTGTTATCCCCCTGCGATGTCTCGGCCCAGTTCGAGGGTCGGGTCTATGCCATAACCGACGCGCGTCTCGTTACGCTCACCGGTCAGGTCATCGAGAGTGGAACCATCGTCCTGCGAGGAGGTCTCATCGAGGCACTCGGGGCCGATGTGAGCCCTCCCGCCGACGCCATAATCGTCGATGGGGAAGGCATGACGGTGTACCCGGGATTCATCGACGCTTACTCCCAGGCGGGACTGGCCCTGCCAGACCGCCAGGAGAGGGAACACGCCGGCAACATCGCCGATCGACTGGCAACCGAGTATTTCGATCCAGCTTCGTCCGATCTCGCTGTCTACCGGAAACAGGGGCTGACGTCGGCCCTTGTCGCCCGGAGCGACGGCGTCTTCGGCGGACGGCCAGTCCTTGTGAATCTGATGGGTGATGACGTGCCATCGATGACCGTCAGGACCCCCGTTGTCCAGGTCATGGGTTACCAGGGTCAGAACGACTACCCCGGTACGCTGATGGCGGTCGTCGCCTACCAGCGTCAGACACTCATCGACGCTTCATATCACGACCTTCTTCAGACCAGGTATCGTCGAGACCCACGCGCGATGGTCCGGCCACCGGCCGACCCCGACCTCGAAGCCCTCATTCCGGCAGCGAGGGGAGAGACGCCGTTCCTGGGGATCGTCCACCTGGAGAATGACTTCAAGCGCCTGCGTAGCCTGGCCGCAGAATTCAACCTCAGGTACTGGATCGCCGGCGCTGAAGAGGCGTTCCGTGTGCCCGACCTCATCGAGGCAGCTGGTGTTCCCGTCCTCGTCTCCCTCAACTTCCCTTCTATCAATCAGGTCACCGGATACTGGTTCGACCGGGCATACCGGAATCTGAGCGAGGAGGAGACGGAGGAGCTCGATACACGTGACAAGACGGCCGTCCACTCCAATCCGGCGGCTGTCTTCAGAACGGGAGTACCCTTTGCCCTGGCAACCGGGGGCATGCGGGACCCTGGGGATTTCCTGAAGAACCTTCGCCTCGCGGTGGAGGCAGGACTTCCTGCCGAAGAGGCGCTGAAGGCGCTCACCATCAATCCCGCGACCATCTTCGGCGTGGCCGAGGTGATGGGAACGCTCGAACCGGGAAAGATCGCCAACCTGACCGTTACCAGCGGCGATGTCTTCACCGACGAGGATGCCTGGATATCCCACGTGTTCGTGGACGGCCGCAAGGAGACCTTTGAAGCGCCAAAGCCGCCTTCCCCGGGAGGCGGCGGTGGTGGTGAGGCCGGCGGATCGTGGACTGTCACCCTTTCCTTGGGAGGAGAATCGACCGAGGCCGAGATGATCCTCACCCAGGAGGGAGAAACCGTGACTGGTGAACTCACGGTCGAAGGGCAGACAATCGAATTCGAGGGGACTTTCAGAGACGGGGAACTGGATCTGAAGGGTTCGATCCCCGATCTGGGTGCGATCACCCTCACCGCAACCATCGAGGGTGATGAGATGAGTGGTTCACTCGGACTCGGCCCCATGGGAAACGCTGACTTCACCGGGAAGCGGAACCCGGGGAATACATCGGGTGAAAGGAGGGTCAGACGATGACTGCGAAGAGAGTGAAGGTTCGATCTGTCCTCACTGTTCTGGTGCTGGCCATCTTCGTCGCGGCCACATGGGCCCTGCCAGCTCTCGCCCAGGACCTCTTCATCAGGGGCGGGACTGTCATCACGATCACCAGCGGTGACCTCTCCGATACCGATGTGCTCATCAGGGACGGGAAGATCGTCGAGATCGGTCAGAACCTGGAGGCTCCGGAAGGAGTCCGGGTGATCGACGCCCGGGGACGTTTCGTGATGCCGGGTATTCTCGACGACCACTCCCATATGGGAGTCGACCGCGGGATCAACGAAGGATCACGTTCTGTGGTTCCCGAAGTGAGTATCGCAGACGTGATCAAACATGATGATCCCGCCTTTCTGACCGCTCTGGCCGGTGGCATAACGACGATCCACACCATGCACGGCTCGGCCAACTCGATCGGTGGGCAGAACGAGGTCATCAAGCTGAAATGGGGACGTCCGTGGGAGGAACTGGTCTTTCCTGACGCTCCCGTCACCCTCAAGCTGGCCCTCGGTGAGAACGTACGCCGCTCTTCATCCGACGACCCCACCCGCTATCCCCGCAGCAGGTCGGGTGTGGCGGAAGTGATGCGTGAGTCGTTCCAGCAAGCCCGCAACTACATGGAGGCGTGGGAGGTCTACCAGGCAGAGAAAGCCGCCTGGGACCGAGCCAATCGCCGCACCCGGGGGTTCGCGCCGCTGCCGCCGAGACGGGATCTACAGCTGGAGGTGCTGGCTGGTGTTCTGAAAGGAACTACCATCATACGTTGCCACGCCTACCGTGCCGACGAGATGGCGATGATCATGGAGGTATGCAAGGAATTCGATATCCCGCCAGGCGTCTTCGAGCATGCCCTCGACGGTTACAAGATCGCCCCTGAACTGGCCCGGAACGGCTGGGGAACGAGCGTCTTCGCCGACAGCTGGGGCTACAAGATCGAGGCGTACGAGGCGATCCCGTACAAGATGCTCATCCACTACGAGCATGGTGTCCGGACATCGATCAACTCCGATTCAGCGGAACGGGTCCGGCGGCTCTACCAGGAAGCCGCCCGTGGAGTGAAGTACGGCGGCATCCCGGAGAACGAATGCCTGAAGATGATCACCATCAATTCGGCCATGAACCTCGGTATCGAGGAGCGGGTGGGAAGTATCGAGATCGGCAAAGATGGCGACATCGCCATCTTCAGCCACTACCCCCTCCATACTGCGGCGCGCTGTGAGATGACGATCATCGATGGCGAGATCTACTTCGATCGCAGTGAGACCGACGTCGCCGCCACCTGGGTCATCGACCCGGACGGTGGCCAGGACAAACAATGAACCCCGGCAGGAGAGGAGACGTGACCATGAAAGCATGCATGACACGACGCACCGCCGGGGCGATCGCTCTGGCTCTGATCATCGCGCTCCCGGGAATCGCGGGAGCGCAACAGGAAGCGCTACTGCAGGATGATTACGCCATCACCGGAGGTACGGTGGTGACCGTCTCCGGCAGGACGATCCCGAACGGCACGGTGCTCATCCAGGATGGGATCATCACGGCCGTCGGCACCGATGTGTCTATCCCGACGGGTGTGGAACGGATCGATGCCTCAGGGATGTACGTCTATCCCGGCCTCATCGACGCGGGCACCGGTCTGGGCCTGCAGGAAGCGGGAGGAATGGCAGGTCCGGTCGATAACTTCGAACTCGGGCCCTACAACCCGCACATCGAAGCCTACATCGGAGTGGACCAGAACAGTGAGATCCTCGGATGCCAGCGGGTGGGCGGTTTCACCACGGTGGTGACCGGACTCAATGGCCGGGGTGAACCGATCCCCGGCTATGACAGCCTGATCAACCTGTGGGGATGGACACCCCAGGCGATGGCGGTCGAGAAGAGGATCGGTCTGCGGGTCAACTGGGCCGGGAACCGCGCCGAGGAACTGAAGGCTTATTTCCTGGAGGCCCGAGCCTACGCCGCCCGGGCAGAGATGGCCGAACGGGGTGAGATCTCCGACTTCGCGTGGGACATCCGGATGGATGGACTCATGCCGGTAGTCAGGGGTGAGCTCCCGGTCATCTTCGAGGCCAATGGAGATGACGACATCAAGGAGGCTGTGGAATTCGCCGAAGAGCTGGATCTGCGGTATATGATCCGGGGAGGTCGGGACTCCTGGAAGATCACCGACTTCCTGGTCGAGCACGACGTGAAGCTCCTCTTCAGCGGTATCCATGCCTCTCCGGGACGGGATGAGCCGTACGACATCCACTACGCCACGCCGGCTCTGCTTAATGAGGCGGGGGTTGATTTCGCCATCTATTCCGGCGGAGTCGCCAATGTCTTCAGCCTCACCTACGAAGCAGGGATGGCGGTGGCGTTCGGACTGCCGATGGAGAAGGCGTTGCGATGTCTCACACTCGACGCGGCCCGGATCCTGGGCGTCGACGACCGGCTCGGCAGTATCGATGAGGGGAAGATCGCCAACCTGCTCATCACCACGGGGAACCCGGTTGAGTACACCAGCCAGGTACACACCATGTTCATCAGGGGTGAGAAGGTCCCGTGGGATGACAAGTTCAACCGGCTGCTCCGCCGATTCCGCGGCCGGGCGGGCGAAATACTTCCCTGATGCCGCCCGGTGAGCGACAGATGGTCCGACCGGACGACTGAAGCACAGGGAAGGACCGGAAGTGAAACGGGGACGCGTTCGAGTTCTGAACGCGTCCCTCATTTGTATTAATGATGAAGAGTCTGGATGCAGTTCAGACAGCCTGATCGAGTTTGCGCCGGAGGCGGGTCACCCGATGATCGAGTTCACCAACCAGGCGCGGCGAGGGAGCGTGGCCATTGGCTGCGGCCGCCTGCTGTAACGCCGCGTTGGTGTATTCAAGCGCCTTCACAAAATCCCCGGTCCGGTGCTCGTAATGCTTGGCGGCCTCTACATAGGGACCGGCATCGAATCCCAGTTCGTGGCTCACCCGTTCCTGTCTGGTGATCAGCGCTTTCCAGACCTCGAGCGCTTTCGAGTGCTCACCACTCCGTTTATAGAGATGTCCCAGATCGCGAAGATCGCGGTAGGTCGCCTTCCTGCGTGAACGGGCCTCTTCGAGCAGTTCACGGGCCAGATCCTGGTTCCCCCTGCGGCTGTAAAGCCGTCCCAATCCTCCAAGGGCTCTCGGATCGAGCTCCGGCTTCTGGCAGAGATGGAGGAAATGCGCTGTGAGGGTGAGCAGGGTGACGACATCGAGGACGTTGTGCTCGAAAACCGGCAGGAGACTTCCGACGTCGCCGCTGGTGAGGTATTCGAAAAAGAGTCGCGGGATCTCCGCCCCGGGAACATCTCCGTAGCGGTACTGTCCCATCAGTTCTTTCTCGAGGGTCTGGAGCCTGCAGTTGTCGAAGATCCCTCCGTAGAGCAGGCGGGCGGGATGGAGCAGGTCGAGATGCGGCATCTCCCCCAGCCGTCCATCAATCCGGTTCAGGATCAGGCGGGTATCGAACAGCGGCACGTCGTATCGCCTGCCGTTGAAACTGACCAGGATGTCGTACTCACTGACGAGTTGGATGGTCCTCCACAGAAGTGCCTGCTCCTCGATGAAGTCACGCATGAACAGTTGCTCGACGATGAATTCCTTTCCCTCAATCCAGCCCATTCCCATCAGGAAGACATACGTTCCGGTGCCACCTGCAAGGCCCGTGGTCTCGGTGTCGATAAAGAGAACCCGGGAGAGATCGAGCCCCTCGATCGATGGGTTCTCAAGCAGTTCAGAGAGGACTCCGGCGCCCTCCATGGCGCCGTCGAGATCCTGCACGTTCTGCAGTTCCTTCAGCGGAACGCTCCAGCGGTACTGCATCACCGGTCCCTGCGGTGTCTCGAGCTCCCGCTCCGACAGCTTTGCCGAGAACGCCGCCCGTTCCTTACCAGCAACCGGTTCAGACATCTGTCGAGCGGAGTAGATCCGCGGCAGGGGTGAATCCCCCTCATGCCCGCTCCCTGTCAGGGCCCGCTCAAGCCGGGAGCGCATTGCCGGACCGAGACTTGAACCTGCCGAACGTACCTCTCCCCGTTCGAGCGCCCTGGCCAGGCGGTCCCGCACATCCCTCGTCACGGCGCTGCCTTGAGTATGGAGCGATCCGGCGTACTCTGTGTATCCAGGGAGTGATCACCACTTCCCAGCACCAGATCGAGTATCTCGGTCGCCACCGCCCGTCCCTGACTGCTCACCTCGCCAACGGGACCGACACATGAAGGACAACCCTCCTCACAGCCGCAATTCCTGATCAGGTCGAGAGTGCCCCTGAGCAGTTCGGCGGTCAGATCGAAGAGGGATGAGCTGAATCCGATCCCGCCGGGATAGTTGTCGTAGAGGAAGATCGTCGGCTGGAAGGTCTCAATGCCTTCCAGGTCTATATCGCGTTCTTCGCTGCCAGCGCCTGTGCTGTAACGCACTCCCCGACTCCCCCTGCCCAGACTCGCGTACCACGTTGCCGACTTGTCCCCGACACTTCTTCCCATATCACGGATGTCGCACATCATGAAGAGGGCCGCGACACCCTGGAGCGCGTAGGCGATGCCGAACATCCCGTCGACGATCTCGGCCCGTGTCCGCTGGAGCGGTCCGAGGACGGCCTCGGGCACGGTCAGCCAGAACGAGGTCGTGTGCATCTCGTGGTCGGGCAGGTTCACGTCACCGTATCCCACGTTCTCCGAGGTATAGAATTTAATCTTCTTGAAACCGGAGACATGGGTGAGGACGTGCACCTCTCCGCATTCGGCGATATACCCGGACCCCGGATCGATTTCAGTCACTCCGGGAATACCACTCGCTCCGACCGTTCCGTCCATGTTGAGGCCCTCGTCGGCCTGTACACCGACCCCTTCCAGCGGATGCCCCTCATCGATCACTTCACGGTCTTCGATATCCACCAGCGGAGTACCGGTGGTGCGGGCGTCGGCGGCGGTGGAGTCGAAGACGTCAAGGATCCTGACCCTGGTGTAACTGATCGCGTCGGTGAAGTAGTCGGTATCGACCTGACGGACGAATGCCTTCCTGTTCTCGTAGTCGAGATGTTCGACCTGGTACTGCTCCGACTGGACCATGTAGACGGCACCCTCATGGAGGGTCTCGGGAGCCGAATCGAAATCGACTTCGGCCAGGACACGCGTGTCATCACTTCTGTCGATGACGACGAAGTTCTCCGGAGAGGCGCTACGCAGGCTGACTCCGTCGGCGGGGTAGGCATCCACCATCCAGTGCCAGCGGGTGCCGGCTTTGTTCAGGACCTTCTGTTCCACCAGATAGTCGAGGATCTCTTCGAGCGGTTCTCCTCCGAACGATTCCCCCTCCTCGAAGGGAAGTTCGAAGGCGGCGCACTTGATATGGCTCACCAGGATCAGGAGGTTGTCGGGATTGATCCTTCCATGCTCGGGGCTCGAACCGAAGAAGTATTCGGGGTGGGTGACCATGAACTGGTCGAGCGGACGGGAGGATGCCACCATGATCGCGACCGAGGTTCCAGAGCGGCGCCCTGCCCGTCCCGCCTGCTGCCAGGCGCTCGCGATCGATCCTGGATACCCCGCCATCACGCACGCCTGCAGGTCGCCTATATCTATTCCCAGTTCGAGGGCGTTGGTCGAGACGACCCCCCTGATTGAACCCTCCCGCAGGCCGGCTTCGATCTCCCGTCTCATGCGGGGCAGATATCCTCCCCGATACCCTCTGATGAGTCCCTCACCCGTCGGCCTGCGATCGAAGGTGTCCTTCAGGTATTTCGTCAATATCTCCACATGGAGACGGGAACCGGCGAAAACGATCGTCTGCACATCCTCCCTCAGAAAGAGCCGTGCCCACTTCCGGGCGTGACTCAGCGCCCCCGCCCTGATCCCCAGCTGCTCGTTGATCACCGGCGGGTTGTAGAGGACGAAGTACTTCTTCGCCTGCGGGGCGCCGTTCTCCTCGACCAGTTCGACCTCCCGCTCAAGGAGCGCTTCGGCCAGTTCCTTCGGGTTGGCGATCGTGGCCGAGGAGCAGATGAACACGGGATCGGACCCGTAGAAGCGGCAGATCCGCTGCAACCGGCGCAGGAGGTTGGCCAGGTGACTGCCGAACACTCCCCGGTAGGTATGGAGTTCATCGATCACCACGTACCGGAGGTTCTCGAACAGCTTCTGCCAGCGGGTATGATGAGGCAGTATCCCCTGGTGGAGCATGTCGGGATTGGTCACGACCAGGTGGCCCTGCGCCCTGATCGCCTGGCGCGCGTCCGACGGTGTGTCACCGTCATAGGTGAAGGTCCTGATGTCGGCGCCGAGGGCGTCGATCACTTCCTGCAGTTCACTCACCTGGTCCTGGCTGAGCGCCTTGGTGGGGAACAGATAGAGAGCCCGGGCGGCCGGATCATCGAGGATCGTCTGGAGGATCGGCACGTTGTAACAGAGGGTCTTTCCCGAGGCGGTCGGGGTGACGACCACCGCGTCCCGCCCTTCGAAAACATGCTCCCAGACCCCGCTCTGGTGGATGTACGGCGCTTCGATACCGCGCGACTGGTATGCCGCGATAAGTTCCGGCCGCAGGCTCCCGTGCCACTCCCCATGCTGCGCTGGCCGGGGAGCTACTTCCCGCACGTAGGTGATCGATTCGGCAGCCCACTCCCGCTCGAACAGCGTCCTCAGATACGCCTCGAACCCCTCTCTGTCGCCGTCAGATCTTCTCATATGGCCTGCAAGGAATGCCGGAGCCCCGACAGCCCGCCCATCCCTTACCCCCCTCAGGCACGCAAACTCCTTGCAGCACATGAGAAATCATTCTCTTCGCTTTTTCTTCGCCTCCATTTCTCAAGATCGTGTTCCGATACCGGGGTCTCCTTTCCTGCCGGGATGTCTGATCGGATCGGCCGAGGAGCGTGACCCGATCGGCGGAGAGATCAGGGGTTGAAGTAAAGTGTGAACCGTGAGATAATCTGGTTGGAACAGGGATGTTGGGTGGATGGAATAGAGGTATAACGGTGTCGTAGAGTATATGCACCCGTCCGGTCTCGAAGATTTCCGGGAGCGTCGGACTATATCTGATATCAGGACCACCCGTGGTCGGGAGAGGAACCGCAGGCCGCCGACCGGTGGCCGTGCTTCGGTTCCTGATCGCTGATCACTTCGAACAGGAGGGACCTCTTCATGTCCCGTTTGAACAGATCTTTCATCGGTCTCACCCTTGCCTTTGCTGTGATGCTCATTGTGGCTGATACCGCTGCAGCACAGAATCCCAACTTCGCCGGCAACTGGACCCTGAATACATCAGAGAGTGAATTGCCCCAGGCAGGTGGCGGCGGTCGCGGCGGCATGGGCGGCGTGGCACCTGCCAGCATGGCAGTCACGCACGAGGGGAACACCATCACCATCACGACTTCCCGACAGGGCCGTGACGGCCAGACATTTGAACAGGTCAAGGAAATCATCACCGACGGTGAGCCTCACACCACCGAGGGTCAGCGTGGTCCCACCACGATCACCGCGACCTGGAAAGAGGGTCAACTGCACGTCGTCTCAGTGATGACCTTCAACATGCGGGATCAGACCATGGAGAGGACGACCAACAGCGTCTACTCCCTGACGGATGGCAAGCTGGTCGTCGTGACAACCAGCGAGAACATGCGCGACGGCTCCACGAACATCACCAAAGCCGTCTACGACAAGAAGGACTAATGTGAACATGACAGGTACGAACCGAAAAGGAATCGGGCTCGCGGCGGCCTTTCTCTGCCTCCTTGTGTTACCGGTCGCTGCTTCCGCCCAGGACGACCTTCCCAACTTCGCGGGCCGCTGGAACCTGAACAAGTAGTCGCCGGAGTAGCGGTACGGATGGACATCACCCAGGAGGGCAACAAGCTCACCATCGAGCGGAGGAACGAACTCGACCGCGGAGTCCGGAACGAGAGTATCGAGGTCTTCGCGATCGACGGCGAACCGTGGCCCCAGGAAACCGTATCGGGCGAGATGACCATCACCGCCGAATGGAAGAACAACACGGTGGTGATCACCCGGACCATCACCATGTCACAGGGCGGTCGCGAGACGCAGATGACACAGACCGAGATGTGGCAGTATGCAGAGCAGGACGGCAAGATCGGGATGGCCATGAACATCCAGCCTCCCCAGAGGGCGATGCCGAGTACTCAGGGCGGACAGCCCGGCGGCGCTCCACCTGGTGCCGGTGGGCGCATGGGCGGACGGATGGGTGGCAGAGGCGGCGGAGCCTCCGGCAGCGGATTGCAGAACGTCATCTTGATCTATGAGCTGAGGAAGCGGTAGAGAGAGACCTGACTCGCTGTATCAGAAATGCCGCAACGCGACTACCGGGTCGACCCGCGCCGCCCGGCGCGATGGGTAGTACCCGGCAGCGAAGCTCACCATCATGGCGAAGGCTATTCCCCCGGCGATGAGCCAGAACGGAAAGGCCACGAGGTCCACTGATACTTCTCCCACCCGCTCGAACTGGAAGTTCGCGAGCGCGTTTGTGATCTCAGCAACGACCTTACCCAGCACGATTCCTCCTACCCCACCCAGCAATCCGATCACACCCGCTTCTGTCAGGAAGAGTCTCATGACATCGCGGTTCGACGCTCCCAGCGCCTTCAGGAGCCCGATCTCCCGGGTTCGCTCCATCACCGCCATCACGAGGGTGTTGACGATCATCATGGCCGCCACGAGAAGGCTGATCCCTCCGATCATCGCAAGGAATCCGTTCATGAGGACGAATGCCCTTCTGATCTCGGCGATCTGATCGAGGATCGATTCTCCCCGGAATCCCATCTCCCGAAGCCCCTCCTGCACCGCGCTCACCGCAATGATGTCTTCGGTCAACACCTGTACCATCGCGTACTCATCCCCCCGAATATCGCCGGTCAGGATCGTCTCGAGATTCCTGAATGAGCGGGCATAGAGAGGTTCCACGAGTTCTATCGGGACCCACAGGGAGACGCCGAGAAAATCGGTAAGTGAACCCGCCCCCTCGATGATCCCGATCACTTCGAGGTCGAGTTCGACCGCTTCGAAGAGTCCGAATGAGAGCTGCTGCAGCATATCAGAGATGGGAAGGGATTCGAGTACCGGCGGCAGGCCGAGTTCCCCCGGAGTGATCCGCCTGCCTGCCTCCAGTTCTTCTGTATCTCCCCCCCCAGGAGCCCGGGCGACAACGAACGACACCTTCTGGCCCAGGAGGGTATCCAGTTCCGCGCCTTCTGGTAAGAACCGGCTGGCGGCTCGTCGCGAGAGCATGATCACTTCCCGCTCACCCGGCTTATACGGTCGTCCGGCCAGGAGATCTATCCGGTTCAGCTCGATCTGCTCGTTCAGGAATCGCGCCGGCATTCCCTCAAGGGTCTGGAAATACTCTTCACCCCCGAGTCTCAACATCCCCGGAATGTTCAGGATGGGGTAGGCGTCCCGTACCCCGTCGAGACGGCGGATCTCTTCGATGGCATCAGCGTCAAGCGCCGGAGGTGGTTCAGTCTGGGTCTCCGGGGCGGATCCCGGCCGCACAACAATGGCGGTGAGCAGGTTCTCCTCTCCAAAGGCCTGCATCACCTTCCGCTGGGTGCCCACACCCACCGAGACCATGCTTGTCATCGCGCCGATCCCGATCATCACACCCGCCGCGGTCAGGATTGTCCTCAGACGGGTCTTGCGCAGGTTGCCGAAGGCGAATGAGAACTGATCGCGGAAGATCACGACCGGACCTCTGATGTGATGTGGCCGTCCTCGAGATTGATGATGTGACCTGCTATCCGGCGCACAGCCTCTTCATCATGGCTCACCAGGATGATGGTGAGGCCGTGGTCCCGGTTGAGTTGCTGGATCAGATCCATGATCTCACGGCTGGTCGTGCTGTCGAGGTTCCCCGTAGGTTCATCGGCCAGCAGGAGCTTCGGATCCTTGACGAGTGCGCGGGCTATGGCGACCCGCTGTTGCTCCCCACCCGAGAGCTCCGAGGGCAGATGGTCGATCCGGTCGAGGAGCCCCACGCTCTCAAGGGCCGCAGTGGCCCGTTCACGTCTGGCGGGACCGGGGATGTCCTGAAGCATCAGGGGGAGCTCTACATTCTCTATCGCGGATCGCGCCGGAAGGAGGTGGAACACCTGGAAGATGATACCGATGATGGAACGCCGGAAGAGAGCCAGTTCGCCGGCATCGAGTGAATCGAGGTGGCGACCCATGACCTCCAGTGTGCCGCCGGAAGGTGTATCCAGCCCGCCGAGAAGATTCAGGAGCGTGGTCTTACCGGAGCCGCTCGTCCCGACGATCCCGCAACACTCTCCCTCCGCGATCTCGAAGGTGATCCCGTCAACGGCTCTGACCGTGTGCCCACCCCTGATGAAGTGGCGCTGCAGATCTGTGCATCGGACCGTGCTTATCAGGTCACCGCCTCGCGCCTGGCCAGCGCCAGGTGACCGGCGACGGCTCTTTTCAGGAAGGGGAAATCGACCGGCTTCGGAATGTAATCGACGGCACCGAGTTCGAGACACTCCTGGGCGGTTTCCGAGTCCCTGAAAGAAGAGACCATGATCACCCGTGACTTCACTTCGGCATCCCCCAGGGCCTTGAGCGTCTGTCGTCCGTCCATGTCGGGCATGGCGATATCGAGCAGGATGACATGGGGATCCCACTCCCGGGCGAGTTCGAGGCCCGACCGGCCGCCCGGGGCCAGTCTGACTTCCACATTCCCGATCAGGTTGACCATACTGCCCAGGGCATCGGAAACGAGGGGATCGTCATCCACGATAAGGATGCGCCCCGGCCCGGAGTCCTCCTCCCGTCGATCATCGAATGAGGCTTCATCTGCCCTGGAAACGCCTGAAGGAGCGGTGTCGAGCAGGGTGAGCGCGGTACGTACCAGCGACTCGACTCCGTCACCTTTCCGGAGGAAACTGCGAGCGCCCATATCGAGGGCCTTCTTCTGCAATTCGGGAGGATCGTCAGCCGAGATGATGACCGTCGGTGTGTCTACATCTTCGTTCTGCAGGTACTCGAGTATCTGCAGGCCGTTCCCGTCCGCCATCTGCATATCGAGGATGATCAGGTCGAACGTCTGCTGGCCGAGGGTCTCGATGGCAATCTGAACGCCGGTAGCGGTCACTACGTCACAGGGAGTGGCCCCGAACGGTCCCCATGAAGTGAACACCTCGACCATGAATTCGAGGATCGCTTCGTTGTCATCGACGATGAGGACTTTCGATGGCGAAGATTCTGAATACCCATTCATCATGATTCCCTCCGATGGGGATCCCGGTTCTCTATTGTGGCACCTGGTACGATGAAAAACGTCATGATAATTGTTCGTATACGTTACAGTCCGATACGCCCGTGGTCTACTCCATGTTCCCCGTGATCACGGGAGTCAGGGACGGGAAGCGTGAACGATCGGCGGTGTGGCGCGTTTTCCCTGTGAAGATGTGGAATGTTCCCTCTTCCCGACCTATCTTTACGCGGGAAGAGAACATCAATGAAGTATCAGGAGGCGATTGAACCATGCGTACGAAAAGGCCCATCTGTTCCGTTTCTGCCATCATCCTGACGTTCGTTACCGTCATGTCGACTGCCACGCCAGCCGGGGCTCAGGATCTGGCCCGGCCCGGCGATGTTGTCTCGATCACCCCCGCTCTGCCCAAAACCGGGTTCGAACCAGGTGCGACATTTCAGGCCGCCATCGTGCTCGACATCATGGAGGGGTACCACCTCAACGGTCACGAGACGACCGATCCCACGCTGATCCCCACGCAGCTGAAACTGCCGAAGGAGTCGCCGGTCACCTGGCCCTACGTCAGGTATCCGGAGGACCAGGTCAAACCGGGTGAAACGGTTCCCGGGCTCATCGATGAGCAGTACCACCACCGGGTCATCATCCGCCTCGTGGGACGTCTGCCGGATGATGCCGTGCCGGGAGAGATCAAGCTCGACATGAAGGTCTACTACCAGACCTGCAACGAATCGCTCTGCCTGATGCCGATAGACAAACCATTTGAATTTGTGATACCGGTAGTTGCACCCGGCACCGAAGTGGAAGCGACCAATGAGCACATCTTCGGGAAGCCGGGAGGATGATCACGTACTGACATACTGTGTCCCGAAAGGCAGGCAGTCATGGCTGTTGCCGCACACCTGCACGACGTCTACAAGACCTACCTGGTGGGAGCAATCGAAGTTCCCGCCATCCGTGGCGTCAGCCTGGATATCGAAGCCGGCACCTTCCTCTCGCTGGCCGGCCCCTCCGGATCGGGGAAGACCACCCTGCTGAACCTGATCGGGGTCCTTGACGAGCCCGATACCGGTTCCATCGAGATCGACGGACAACAACTCGAAGGGCTCAACCCGAAGGACCTGGCCGACTTCCGCAATACCCACCTGGGCTTCGTTTTCCAGACCTTCAATCTCATCCCGGTACTCACCGCCTTCGAGAACATCGAATTCCCGCTCCATCTGGCGGGTGTCACCGACGCGGCCGAACGTCAGGAGCGTGTGGAATCGGCCCTGGAGGATGTTGGCCTGGCCGGCCTCTCCGACCGCCGGCCGAACGAGCTGAGCGGCGGGCAGCAGCAGCGGGTCGCGGTCGCCAGGGCGCTGGTGAAGAACCCGACCCTGGTCCTTGCCGACGAACCGACCGCCAACCTCGACAGCGTGACGGCCTCCGAGATCATCGACCTGATGAAGTCGATGAACGAGCAGAGAGGGACCACCTTCGTATTCTCCACCCACGATCCGCTCGTAATGAAACACGCCAGCAGACTGGTGATGCTGCGTGACGGGATGGTCGAGTCGGATGAGCGGCGGGGGAACGGTCATGGATGAGATGGTACCCGGCACGCTCGAGCCCGGGACTACTTTCCGCCTTGGAATCAGGAATCTGTTCCGGAACAAGCGTCGCACCCTGATCACCGCCTCGACAGTGGCCATTGCGGTGATGCTGATGCAGTTCATGTTCGCCCTGATGATGGGCCTTGAACAGCAGTCGTTCGACAACCTGATCAACTACCAGACCGGTCATGCCAAGATCTATGCCGCGGGATATTTCGACGAGAGGAACGAACTCCCACTTGAACCTGTGCTGAAAAACGCAGCAGAACTCCAGTCAACGATCGAATCGATCGCGGGCGTGGCCGCCACTACCCCCCGTCTGACCTTCTTCGCCCAGATCTCGAACGGCGTGGACCAACTCCCCTGCCAGGGGATCGGCATCCAGGTGGCCGGCAGTGATGATGATGTATTCCGAATCCCTGAGGCGATCGTGGATGGTGACTATCTCGATCCGGCCGAGGAGGGGATGCTGCTGGGAAGCGGACTGGCCGAACTCTTCGAAGTCTCCGCCGGGGACTGGCTGACGGTGCTGACCAAGACCGCCGCGGGTGCCTGGGAGGCGCTCGACCTGCCGATCACCGGTATCGTGGGAACCGGCAATCCGCTGATAGACCAGAACTCATTCCTGATATCCCTGAGCGCCGCCCAGGAGATACTCGAGATGCAGGGAGCCGTGACCGAGGTTGCCATACGGTTCCGTCTGGGTGCCCGGGAATCGGCTACCCTGAAGCGGGTGAACGAGACTCTGGCTGCCGAGAGCGCGGTGGAGGTGAAGGACTGGCGCTCGATCGAGGACAGTTTCATGGCCCTGGCGAAGATGAAGCGCTCAGGCCAGGGAGTCATGCTGGGCATCATGCTCCTGAATGCTCATGGCAATGGGGATGCGCCGGCAGGGGATCCGACAGCTCTTTCTGGCTGAAGGAGCTGTCAATGGCCTGCTGGGTGGAGCCATCGGCACCGTGCTGGGCCTCATCCCCATCCTCTGGCTGGCCAACACCGGCTGGGACCTCACCGCGATGTACGGAGATATCGATATCGGATATCCGGTCCGGGGCGTGATCTATCCCACTGTCAGCTTCATCATGATCGTCGCGATCTGGCTCTTCACCGGGTTGATGGCGGCCCTGGCAGCGTACTATCCAGCAGCAAAGGCGAGCCGGCTCAAAGCCGTGGAGGCCCTCCGCCATGTCTGAACCGCGGCGACGTCTTCCCCTGCTCCGTCTCGCGGCACGCAACACACGCCGTAATACGCGTCGTACCATGCTCACCATGACCGCCGTGATGGTCGCGGTCGCGGCTATAACCTTCTCCTTCGCCTACATCGGCGGCATCATGGATGACTTCCTCGACACATTCGCCCGTATCCAGACCGGGCATGTCCGGATCACCCACAAAGAATTCACCGCCCGTGAGCGCTTCCTCCCGATGCATCTGAATGTGTCCCATATCTCCGAACTCCTCCCCGTCATCCGCTCTCATCCGACCGTGGTGGAGGCGTTGCCGCGGATCAGGACCGCGGTCCTGGTGGACAACGGTACCGAGAACAAACCGGCCATGCTCATCGGAGCGGACATGGAACGTGAAACCGGCTATCTCGATATCCTCGCGATGATATCGGAGGGACGCGCACCTCAGATCGGCGAGGCAGAAATGCTCATCGGGTTCCAGCTGGCCGAGCAGCTGGGAGTATCGGTCGGAGATACCCTGACACTGCTGGGACAGACCGCCTACCGCTCCCTGGGAGGCATCAGGGCCCGGATCACCGGTCTTACCTCAACCGGAATCGATCCACTCGACCGTATGACCATTTTCATGACCCTTGACCAGACCCAGTACATGACCGACATGGAGGATGGGACGACCGAGATCCTGGTCTTCATCGAAGATGTCGAACTGGCGGGCATTGTGGCCGCATCGCTCCAGGAGGAGCTCGATCCCCTGGTGATCGGCGGGGTGGAGGCCGTCTCGTGGGAGAACCAGAGTGAACTCATGCAGATGCTGCCGATGGCAGACAGCATCTACGGCGCCATCATGTTCATCTTCCTGCTCATGGCTGGTCTTATCATCGTCAACACCATGATCATGACGGTAATGGAACGCACCCAGGAGTTCGGGATGCTGAGTGCGATGGGGATGCACAACCGGAGTATCGTAATACTGATCATCACTGAAGGACTCATCATCGGCCTGATCGGCGCGGTCATCGGCGGACTGGTGGGCAGCGGATTCGGCATCTGGCTCGAGAAGACCGGCCTCAATGTGTCGAAGGCGATGGAAGGGATGGACTGGCCGATGAGCAGTGTCTTCTATCCCGACTGGAAACTGAGCTACCTTATAATCGGTATCACTGCGGGAGTGCTGACCGCCGGGATCGCCACCCTCCTTCCAGCGCGACGGGCTATCAGGATGAAACCAGCAGAGGCATTGAGAGAATGAGGCGCATTATCATGAAAACCGTCAGGCCTGATCCCGGCACCGCCAGCTTGCTATTCGGTGCGACGGGCGCGCCGACATGGCCACTCGTCCTCATCATCCTCGTCCTGGCCCCCGCGATCGCCTCTGCCCAGCCTTCACCGGAGGAAATCCTGCGGCGTGTAGACTCCAACATGACCTTTTCGACCGCCAGGATGACGGCGAAGATGACTGTCAATTATAGCGAGGGAGTATCGCGGGAGATGGAGTTCATCTCGTGGTCGGAGGGTACCGACCGCTCCTTCCTGGAATTCACCTCTCCTGCCCGTGATGCCGGCAGCCGGTTCCTCCGCCTGGAAGGTGACCGGATGTGGATCTTCATGCCACGGGTTGGCAAGAGTATCCGGATCCAGGGGCACATGCTGCGCCAGGGTCTGATGGGGAGTGACTTCTCCTACGGCGACGCCAGCGAGAACCCAAGCATGGAGGATGATTACACCGCCGTCGTGGAGGGGGAAGAGACCCTGGACGGTCGACCGACATGGATTCTCTACCTGACCGCGAAACGGCCTGATCTGGCCTATCAGAGCCTCCGTCTCTGGATCGACACCGAACGCCTGGTGCCTCTGAAAGAAGAGCGGTTCGCCAGGAGCGGGAAACTGCTCAAGACATCGCTGCTGGGTGATGTCAGGCAGATCGGCGGGCGCTGGTATCCCCTGCGCATCGAGCTCGACAACGCCCTGCAGGCCGACACGAGTACCGTGCTCCAGATCCTCGACTTCGAGATGGATGTCGTGATCCCCGACGGGATGTTCACTCTCCGAAACCTGGAGGGTGGCAGGTAACAGCAGTCTGAACATCCCTTTCAGATTCCTCTGAATCAGTCATCTGGATCACTCCTCTGAAATATTCATCCGGATCAGTCATCTGGATCACTTCTCTCGTTTTCTTCTGAAACATTCCTTGACCGACCTCGTATTGCTCCATAGATTACAAAGTACTTTGTATTACAAATTACTTTGCACACAACAACCATGCCGTCATCAGACGGCGTTCCAGGGAGTACCCGATGTCACAGCCCATCGATCTCAATGCGATCGAACGTAAAGTGTTCTCAGCTCAGTTCCGGGATGGTCTCCAGGATATCCAGCTGGGGCTCCTGCTCCTGGGAGCGTGGTTCCTGCTGGTCGACTTCACCGGGGAATCCAACCTGTTCCGCGAAGCGATGCCCATCTATCTCCTCTACTGTGTCGTGATTGGCTCGATCCCCTGGCTGGGGAGGCGGTGGATAACCGCCCGGCGGATGGGCACCATGAAACCGGGAACTGAAAGAAAACTGAAGATAAAGAAGTCCGCTGTCATCCTGGGTCTTATCGTCGCGATCCAGGCGTTCCTGGTCCTGCTGCAGGTGATGGGAATCATGCGGCTGGATGGTGGTCGCATGCTGTTCGCCCTCGGTGCCGGCACCATCGTATTTCTGCCGATAGCCCTCATCGCTCACCGGAACAGCTTCCTGCGGGGTTACTTCCACGCCGCGGCGGTCGGTATATCGGTCACCCTCATCATCCTGTTCGATACGGGCGCTCCCCTGCTCTATTCAGGCGCGGTTATAACTCTGATGGGTCTCATCATTTTCATCCGTTTCATGATCCAGCATCCTCTGCCGGACAATCACCTGAATACCGAGGAGGGATGAACGTGTCCGGCGCTGACGCATCACCGGGCGGGATCGATAAACTCATCCACGAACCGGCACGGCTTCTGATCATGTCATATCTGGCTGTCGTGGAGAGCGCTGATTTTCTCTTCCTCCAGGGCCAGACCGGCCTGACGTTCGGAAACCTCTCATCACACATGAGTCGACTCGAGGAGGCCGGGTACCTGAAGGTGGAGAAGAAATTCGTAGCGAAAAAACCGAATACCATTCTCAGTCTTACCAGTGCGGGACGGAAGGCATTCGACCTCTATCGACGGCAGATGATGGAGATGCTCGAGGAGGAAACAGGGCAATGACCCGGATCGGTTGAAGACGCCCGCGATCTGACACAGGACACATTCATACGCGCCTGGCGTCGACTCGATCGGTACAATCTGGAGCAGGCTTTTCTACCCTGGGTACTCACGATAGCCAGAAACCTGTATCGGGATCACATGCGCAGTAAAAAGGAGGATTATACCGGCACCGATCATCATGCCATCAGGGAAGAGAGAAGAGCTCTCGTATGGAAAGCCCTCAACCGACTGGATGATGCCGCGCGGGAACTTCTCGTCCTCAAGGATATTTCCGGTCTCAGTTATGCTGAACTGAGCCAGATGATGCATATACCGAAAGGCACCGTAGCCAGTCGCGTGTTTTACGCGCGGGATGCCCTGCGACGATTGCTGCCGGAATTGGACAATTCAGTTTCCAGCCGGGAGATCTCATACGATGTTACTTGTTCCTGACCTGTAGGGGGCGCGTAGAATCGGGAATTACATCGGGAGACAAGCAACGTGAATCCCAGAACATCGATGATGCAGGGCAATATCGCGGTCGCTGAAGGCGCGATCGCTGCCGGATGCCGCTTCTTTGCAGGCTATCCCATCACCCCGTCCACCGAGATCGCCGAACACCTGGCACGCAGTCTGCCGTTGTTGGGCGGCCGGTTCATGCAGATGGAGGATGAGATCGCGGCGATGGGCGCGGTGATCGGCGCCTCCCTGGGCGGCATGAAATCAATGACGGCAACGAGCGGTCCCGGGTTCTCACTGAAACAGGAGAACATCGGGTATGCCTCGATCACCGAGACCCCGGTCGTCATCGTGAACGTGATGCGGGGCGGCCCAAGTACCGGAATCCCCACCCTGCCCTCGCAGGGAGATGTCATGCAGGCCCGCTGGGGCACCCACGGCGATCATCCGATCATCGTGCTGACTCCCGCAGGTGTTCGCGAAGCGTTCGACATGACCGTGCAGGCATTCAACTTCTCCGAACGATTCCGGGTACCGGTGATACTTCTGCTCGATGAGATAATCGGTCACGTCCATGAAAAGGTGACCCTGCCCGATCCCGAGGATCTCGTGGTGATCGACCGGAAGAAACCCACGGTACCCCCGGAAGAGTACCTCCCCTTCGAGATCGACGAGACGATGGTGCCCGCCATGGCAAACTTCGGTGAAGGGTACAGGTATCATGTCACCGGACTGGTGCACGATCAGACCGGATTCCCGACGATGGATGAGGTGAAGATCGAAATGATGCTGAATCGGCTGCACGGGAAACTGGACAAATATGCAGATGAGATCATCCAGGTCGAAGAAACCGGGACCGAAGACGCTGAGATCGGCATCATCTGTTATGGATCGAGCGCGCGCTCAGCACGGCAGGCGATGAGGGAGTTGCGCGATGAGGGCATACCAGTGGGTATGCTCAGAATCAAGACCATGTGGCCATTCCCGACCGACCGGATCCGGGCGTTCGCCGACCGGGTCTCTCACCTGGTAGTACCGGAACTGAATCTGGGACAGATCGCGCATGAGGTGGAACATGCCTCCTGCGATAGGGCGGAAGTCGTACGGGTCAACCGCATTACAGGAGACCCGATCCATCCAGAGGAGATAGTGCAGAAAATCAAGGAGTGCCGGTAAGCGATGGATTATCAGAAGTATCTGCGCAACGAGAATTTCCCGCACATCTGGTGTTCCGGATGTGGTGCGGGAATCGCTCTGAAAGCCATTTTGCGAGCGATCGACGACCTCGGGATAGAACAGGACGATGTCGCGATGGTATCAGGCATCGGTTGCTCGAGCAGGACGACCGGGTATGTAGACTTCAATACCATACATACAACCCACGGGCGTCCACTCACCTTCGCCACGGGATTGAAGATGGCCCGGCCCGACATGACCGTACTCGTCGTCACGGGCGATGGAGACGCGACCGCGATCGGAGGCAACCACCTGATCCATGCGGCGCGGCGGAACATCGACATGACGGTGATCCTCTATAACAACAATATCTACGGGATGACCGGAGGTCAGGCTTCACCCACCACACCGCTGGGAGATATCGGCACGACCGCGCCTTTCGGAGCGGTGGAGAACACATTCGACATCTCCGGTCTCGTGATCGCGGCCGGGGCAGCCTACGTTGCCCGCTGTACGGCATTTCATGCCAAACTGCTCGATGATCTGATCCGGAAGGGTATCGAGAAAAAGGGATTCTCTCTCATCGAGGTGATGGCACCCTGCCCGACCGCATACGGGAAGCTGAACAAAAAAGGGTCCGGGGCAAAGATGATCCTTGATCAGAAGGATGCGGCAGTCCGGATCGCCAAGGCAGAGAAGATGACAGCGGAGGAACTGGAAGAGAAGATTGTAATCGGCGTTCTGGTCGATCGTGACATTCCGGAGTACATACAGTCGTGTGATGCGGCTGTCGCGCAAGCGATGAACGCCAGGAACGGGAGTGCGTGATGAGTTTCCGTTACGAGATACGATTAAGCGGTGCAGGCGGTCAGGGACTGATATTGATCGGGAAGATCATCGCCGAAGCAGCTGCTATCTATGAAGACAAGAACGCCACCCAGAGCCAGTCGTACGGACCGGAGGCCAGAGGGGGCGCGAGCAGATCGGAAGTGATCATCAGTGACAGCGATATCGACTATCCAAAGGCCACCAATATCGATCTGCTGCTGGCCATGACCCAGGAAGCTGCCGACAAGTACTCGAACGAAATCAAGCCGGGCGGCACTATCGTCATGGACTCCGGGTTTGTGCACGAAGCGCCCGAGGGGGATTTCAAGAGTCACGGGTTTCCGATCACCAATATCGCCGAGGAACAGATCGGCAAGAAGATCGTCGCCAACCTGGTTGCGCTCGGCATCATCACCGAGCTTTCGGGGATCATCTCAGATGACGCGGTGATCAACGCGATCCGTGCCCGGGTACCAAAGGGCACCGAAGAGATGAACATCAATGCTTTCAGGGCCGGTCAGAACTTGATCAGGTCTTCCTGACCGGGACGCTATCAAGCATGGACTCCCTGAAGGCTCTGGAAAACCGCGTCGCCTCTCTGGCCAACCACCATCAGAAATATATCCGCGTCCTGCATCAGCACCTCGATTCCCTCATCGATTTCCTGGAGTCGAGCGGGAACCTGATGAAGGTCCATCTCTGGACCTCAAGCAGTCACATCGAGGAGGAGATGGAACTCATCGTCCGGCTGAGCGATGACATCCAGACAAACGTCAGGCATGTGAGCAGTTACTACGCCCTGCAGTTCCTCCACATGAATTTCCGCCATCAGGACATTCTCACGCTGGGAATATCTTCGGGCGCTACGATCGAAATGGTGTACCAGCAGTTCATGATGAATGTCGGCAGTGATTTCAGGAATCTTTCCAGGGCATACATGAAGACCCTGCTCGATCTCTATCTGCCCGACTGGGACCGGGGGGATTTTTTCGTCTGCGGCGTGGGTACAAGAGCAGACCAGGACGATATCGACGTCGGGATCGTGACGCGGGATGACGCCGATATCACCACCATCAATCAGGCAATGCGGAGTGTCACACGCGACATGCTGGTCTATGCGACTCCTCTTCACCATTACCTGTCGGAGCATATCGGAGAGCAGCTCTATTCAACCACGGTCTCTGAATATCAGAAGCACCTGGAGCCGGAGATCCGTGACATGGTGATCATCTCCGAGTTGATCGGGTCACGGTTCATCCTGGGCGGAGAGGAACTGTTTAGGGAATTCCACGAGAAGGTGACTTCCCGGTACTACTACTCTCCCGATCAGGACATCCGGTATCACGAAGGCTTCCTGCGGGGAATCCTGGGCGAAGCAAGGGCGCAGTTCCTGACTCCCCTGTCGACTGACACGATCTCGCCGAAGGAGGAAGGTCTCAGGATCATCAAGGCGCTCCTGGCAGCCAAGAAGGTCATCTACGGGCTGGAGGAGGTGAACGCCTGGGACATCATCGGAGCCCTTAAAGCCAAAGAGCCCCACCTCAGTACGCAGTATCAGTCTCTCTTCATGACGACGTCATTCCTCGAGATCCTGAAATTCCAGCTCCAGATATACGTCACACAGGAAGAGTCTTTCCGACTGGAGGAGATCACTCCCGCGCTGCGCTCACAGCTTGCCGATAAAATGGGATACCAGGCGATCGGAGCTGTCAGCGCCTGGGACCAGCTGATCATCGACTACACACGTGCGGTAAAAGAGGTCAGGAAGTTCTGCGAGTTCCTGGTCAATGACACCACTGCCCACCTCAGCTCGATCTCGATCTTCAGGGTCATGTTCGAGAGAGAACCGGGCCGATCGAACGAGGAGGATGGGAAGTCCGAGTCGAAGCAGCCGGAGGAGTCGGTAGCCAGGGAGTTCATCGAGGCCGCCCGCTTCTTCAGTGGAACACGGTACTGGGAGGATATCCTTATCCGCCTGGGATCAGACCAGGAACTGCAGGACGGATTCATCGCAAGCCTGGAGGCTCTTGATGAAGACATAAAGAACCAGGTTCTCGGCGAGTACACTGAATGGGCGCCCTACTCGCCGATCTCCCTGATGAGGTTGATCACCATCCTGCTGAAGCGACAGGAGAATGTACTGGGCGACACCGTGGCAGTCCGCATGTCCCACATGTTTCTCGAGAAGCTGGAAGATCTCTCCTACGCGACGGAGAGATTGTCGAAGATCTTCACCCGGTATCCACAGTACATCCATGAGTTCCTCGAGTATCTGCCCGAATCGGACTTCGCGTACTTCTTCCGGATCATGAACCGTCCGGTCGTGGATGAGAACCTCGAGGAGCCACTGAGCCGGCTCAGGAGCCTGTGTGAGATCCATGAATGGTCGGGACACTATTTCGCCAGATTCTTCTCGCGGGTGATCGCCAGTCACCCCGAGTACCTGAACCACCTCACCGACTCACACCAGCTCCACGAGATCGCCCTCGGTCTGCTCGCGCTGGCTGATGTCTACCCCCTGCTCGAGGATCGGAAACGGGCACTCGGCGAATATTACGACCTGGAGTTCCTCCGGATCGGCCTGGGCACCATGCGGGGAACCGACCTGCGGACCACCAACAGCGAGTTCACCGAATTCTGCGACAATTACATGAGGAAACTCTTCGACGTATGTACCGAGGAGGCAAGGATAGAGAGCGCCGTCGAACCACCAAGCACCGACCGCTTCGCGGTGCTGGCCGCGGGGGGGCATGCCCGCGAACAGGCATATGATGATGATTATGATATCATCGCGCTTGTCGACACCGACGATGAGGATGTGATCAGACACGCCACGAAGGTCATGACGCGGATGAACCGCGAGATACTCAAGCGAGGTCTCCTCCCGCAGTACCGGCTGGGCGAGATTCTGGACGGATTCGTGAATCCGATGTCACGCGTGATCGCCTATCTCGAATCGGATGATCCGGAGAATTTCATCGACCTTTCACAGCTGCTCGGTTCGAGGATGATCGTGGGATCGGACAGGATGCGGGATACGATCAACACCCAGATCCTCGACCGGTTCGCCATCTCCAGGAAGAGAGAGTACATCACGCGGATGGTAACCGAAGTCAGGAACAGGCAGAACATCACCGGGACCTGCGACAGAGAAGCGTGCAATCTCAAAGAGGCGGCGGGAGGATTACGCGATATCGAAGCATGCGCCCTGATGCTGAAAGCCTGGCTCGGTATCCATGAACCCCTGACCCAGGATCTCTTCCACAAGATCCGGCGGGAGATTCCCGAGATCGCCGCCGATCTGGATACCCTCAGCGCATCTCTCTACTACCTCAGAACGATCCGGGACCTCTATCGCATCACGGTGGCCGCCGAAGACACGATCGACCCTGACTACCTCGCGCGTGTCGGCAACATCTTCAAGCAGAGCCGTCGTCCGGAATTGAGCGACCCCGAGCGGATACTGGAACAGATCGACACCACGCTGAACGACTCCATGAGAGCCATCGACGGCGTTATCTGGTTCCTTCAGGAATCACTTGCACCCGAGGAGTAGAACCGACTCTGAACTACGACTGATCAGCGCGATCAACGTTCCTTTCACCCCATATGGTCACCATCACCCGCCGGGGACCGCCCGAGTCGCGATGCTCACCAAGGTAGATGCCCTGCCAGGTACCGAGCGCAAGACGTCCTGCACGGATGGGAATGGCAAGATCGCTGCCCAGCAGGGAGGCCTTGAGATGGGCCGGCATGTCATCCGACCCCTCCTGGGTGTGCCGGTAGTATCGCTGCCCTTCGGGTACCATCTCATTGAAGTGTCGCTCGAAGTCGCCCCGTACGTCGGGACTGGCGTTCTCATTCAGGGTCAGTGAGGCTGAAGTATGGCGGATGAAGAGGTGCGCCATGCCGATCGTGAACTCACCGATCCCGGGCACACCCTCCTCGATCTCCCGTGTCACGAGGTGGAACCCCCGGGGACGGGCTGCGAGTACAACTTCTTCCTGGAGCCAATCCGTCATCGATCGGTCTCATCCATCTCGAATCGGGCCGGCGCATAGCCCTCCATCACGACCCAGACGATCTTCGGATCGGTCACATCCACCGGGATCGAATCGGAGCCGCT
Organism: bacterium; assembly: GCA_025774615.1. Lineage (GTDB taxonomy): Bacteria > Blakebacterota > Blakebacteria > Blakebacterales > Blakebacteraceae > Blakebacterum. The sequence goes on along the minus strand of JALGVQ010000022.1, from coordinate 9,339 downwards.
CCTCTTCCTGAACTCACGGAGCGGCAACTGTGCGAATCCGTTCGGTGTCACGGCACCGAACGTTTTCTGGACTTCATCTGATCGCCGGCCCAGGAAAACCGTGCCGCCGTTCCAATCGACCGTTCCCCGGTTCCAGACATAGACACTGTCATTGAGAATCTTGACTTCGGCCTCCGGCTTCGACCCGGCATCGGAGCCGCACCCCCCGACAAGAAGGGCGAAGACGATCAGCGATACCGGCAAGCACGGGAATCGGATGGTTCTGTACATGACGGTTCCTTTCACGGTGAGATCGCGGACTCTGACAGCAGCCTCTCGATCGTATCCTCGGGATAACTGAGCAGCCGGCCCATCCGGCGGGCGATATCGGTGCGTTCCGCTCCCCGGTATCGGCCCGCTCCTTCGAGATGCCTTTTTTCGGCCTTGAGATCAAGGTACTCCTGCAGGGTATCACCGGTATAGAGCAGGAGCACGTGCATCCCATCCGTGAGGCTGGCATCGAAGAGATCGGTAACCAGGAAGTCCTTCTCCCGGTAGATATCGGCATTGTTGGCGGCAGCGATCCGCTCTGCCTCCTCAACGAGCAGGTCCATCTCCTCCGGCGGCATCGCCGCGCTCAATCCCAGTCTCTTGACCCCGGTCGAGACCATCTCGGCGAAACAGCCGATCGCTCCCAGCCGGTAGGAACGGGTATCGATCCCGGACTCTGAGGCCGGGGACACCTCGCCACCGGTATCCGTACCGGCCGTGTTCACCCCGTTCTGCCACAGGTCGAGGTAGAGCCGCCATGAACCATCGGTCTGTTTCTTCCAGATATGGACGTTCCGGGTCGGATGCCATTGCGGTTCCTCACCGACCGGGTGCCACGAGTAGACGTACGCATTGGCCGTGAAGGCGATCTCATTATCGACATGCAATTCCAAACGCTCGAGATCATCAATACGGAACTGGTACCCTTCTCCACTCCTCACCACAGTGGCGATATCCTCATGCCCCCCGATGAGGTCTCCACCGTCAGGCATCATGATCGCTTCATCAGCAAAGAGCGCCAGCCGGCCCTCCACGTCATTAGTCTCAATGGCCTGGTAGAACTCTTCGATGGCCGTCTCCAGCCGCTCAACAGAGCGAACATCCGACCGGTACTGTTCACACGCAGCCAGCACGACGGGAATCGCGATGGCAAGGAGTATGACTGGGGCACGCGGTTTCATGGGATCCTCCCGGATCGGGATCAGGTGTCTGTCGATCAATGAGAAAAGGGGCTCGAACACTCACTGTTCCATGGTAACGCATCAGGGACGCCAGGGAAAACAGCATGGTGAGCCACGTTGCACGATGGTCACTCTCCCTGTGCCAGCAGGGTCACTTTCGATCCCGGTCCCACCCGGTACCTGGTAGTCAGAATTTCCACAAAAATTCTGTAACATCATAACAATTAATCAGTTACGCGGCATTAACGACAGATAATGGTTGTTGGTACAGTTTTTGGTTCTTCTCTCCTCCAGAACACATCCCAGCACCGAGATAAAGGAGGAGAATTATGTCTCTCGAAACCACCTGCAATGAATTTGCACGAGTACTGCAGGGAGTGAAGGCCAGAAAACGGTACTTCTTCTTTCGCACCATCGATCCAGCCGCAACACCCCATGTCTTTCGGCATGGCCAGGAACACATCATGCTCGGTTCGAATAATTATCTCGGCCTGGCAAATCACCCGAAGGTTGTGGAAGCAGCAATCAATGCGCTCCGTGAATACGGTACCGGCGTCTGCTCTTCCCGCATCCTGACCGGTACGACCTCGCTCCATACCCGCCTGGAGAGAAAGCTCGCCGAGTTCAAGGGGATGGAGGATTCGATCGTATTCACGACCGGATTCATGACCATGATGGGAACGGTAACAGCCCTGACCGGTCCGGACGATGTCATCATCAGTGATGAGATGAACCACGCGAGCATCATCGATGGATGCCGGCTCTCAAAGGCCGAGACCAGGGTCTTCAGGCACAGAGATCTGGCACACCTTGAAGAGGTCCTCGCCGGCTGTCACCCGGAAGTCCAGAAACTGGTTGTGACCGATGGCGTCTTCAGCATGCGGGGCTCCATCGCCGATCTGCCCGGGATCAAGGAACTCACCGACAGGTACGATGCCACGCTGATGGTGGATGACGCGCACGGCACCGGCGTGCTGGGTGAGACCGGTCGAGGCACCCTTGAGCATTTCGGGATGGAGGGTGAAGTCGATCTCATCTGCGGAACCTTCAGCAAAACCTTCGGAGCAGTCGGCGGTTTCACCGCCGCCAATCGTGAAGTGGTCGATTACCTGCGTCATAACAGCAGGCCCTTCCTCTTCAGTGCCAGTTCACCTCCCAGCGTGATGGCTTCGGTCCTGGCAAGTCTCGAGATCATCGAACAGGAGCCGGAGCGACTCATCAGACTGCGCAGGAACACTGATTTTCTCAAGAACGGACTCATCGACCTCGGATTCGATGTCATGGACACCCTTACCCCCATCATCCCGATCCTCATCGGGGACGACGAGCGAACTTTCCAGATAGTCGGACAGCTCGAAGAGCTCGGCGTGATCACCAACGCAGTCGTACCACCGGCAGTCCCGGCCGAAGCGAGTCTCATCAGGGTGAGTGTCATGGCTGACCTCTCCCGGAGCGATCTCGTCAAGGCACTGGAACTGTTCGAAATGGTCGGCAGAAAGGTCCTGGTGAGTTAAAATGGAAACCACTGTCAAAGTACCCCGCAGGGCGTCTACACAGCAGACAGCCACATACCCCCTCTGGAGCAGAGCATTCTGGGGTGCCTTCGGCATCACCATGCGCCCCTACCTGTTCTTCATATCAGGGGTGGCCGCTGTAGTCGGCATGAGCTTCATCGATAAACCGGAGCCGATCAGACTCTGGCTCGGGTTCCTGCCCCTCTTCCTCTCATGCGGCCTCGGACAGGCACTGACCGACTGCACTCAGACAGACACCGACGCCATCTCTTCCCCGTATCGTCCGCTTGTGCAGGGAGTGATCACTCCCCGGCAGGTGTTCGGTGTGAGCCTGACCGGCCTTACCCTCTGTACGCTGGTCCTCGCGCTCCTGAACCCCAGGATCATTCTCTTCGGCGTATTTGCCGTTTCGGGACTGATGACCTACACCTGGTTCAAGCGTCGATGGTGGGGCGGCCCCTTCTGGAACTCATGGATCGTAGCTCTGTTGCCCATACTTGGCCGACTGGTTGACCCCTCATATAAACCAGCATTCACTGCCCCTCCATGGGAGGTGCACACCGCGGCATTCCTGCTGGCGATAGGCGCGATCTTCTTCGGCTACATGAACTTCGTTGTCGCAGGGTACCTGAAGGACATCTCAGCTGACCGGGCTACCGGATACGCCACCTTCCCGGTGGTATTCGGCTGGGTGCCCACCGCCATCTACAGTGACCTGACGGCTATACTGGCCGCCTCCTGCACTGTTGGAGTCATGATCCTGTTCGGCAGCTGGACAGTTCCAGGCCTGATCGCTTTCTCAGGCGCAATCACCCTCAGCCTGCGTGCGCAGTTGACGATCCACAAGATCAGAGATGAAGAGCTCGCTCACGGACCGATCGCCCATGTCGTGCGTGTCTACCTGCTGCTCGGACTGGCGATCATCCTCACCCTGCAGCCGACCTGGGCCATTCTGGCCGCCATCTTCTACCTCTCCTTCGAGGTAGTTCTGAAGATCCGGCCGGAACGGACACAGGTGTAGGAGACCCCGTCATGAGACTCTTCCTCAATCCGAACGCCGGATACAGTACCGCGCATCAGAAATGGCAGCGTATCTCCGATTCCGTTGAAGAGCGTCTGGACCGCTCTATTGAAGTGGAAACCGCCTCATCGGAAGAGGAGTGTGTCGAACACGTTAAAGAAGCCATTCGAGCCGGTGAGACCGGGTTCCTGGCAGGCGGAGGGGACGGAACGGTCAACCTGCTGCTCAACACCATCATGAACGAAGCTCCTGATCCTGGAGAGATCACACTCGGCGCGATAGGACTCGGAACGAGCAATGATTTTCACAAGCCATTCTCTGGTGAGGCAATGATCAGGGGAATACCGTTGCGGATAGATTTTGTGAACGCCCGGCCGGTCGATGTGATCAGGATGGAATGCAGGAACGGTTCGAGCAAACCGGTCACCCGGTACTGCCTCTGCAACGCCAGTATCGGCATCACTGCAGAGGCGAATTCCCTCTACAGTTCACGCCCCCTCCTGATCAGGGCACTGAAGCGGTTCTCGGTCAATGCCGCCATAACGGCCGTTGCCCTGAAGACCCTGTTCACCTATAACAATCTGCCCGTTCTGATCACGGGTGATGACCGATGGAGTGAGGCCTGCAAAGCCACCAATCTGGGAATCATCAAGAACCCGCATTTCGCCGGAAATTTCAGATACGACACTCCGGTTGCTCCCGACGATGGACGGTTCGTGGTGAACCTGAGCCATGACCTCTCACTCATTCAGCGGATCCAGCTCCTCATCAGACTCCAGAGGGGCCGGTTCCTCGGTTCTCCGAATACCCGTTCAGAAGAAGCGACCCGTCTCACCGTCTCTGCGAAGGAGACCTTCGCGGTGGAGATGGACGGGGAACTCGAATTCACCCGTTCAGCCGAATTCACCCTTCTCCCCAAAGCCATCCGGTGCTGCCAATGAAAGACCTGAACGAAATACGCGAAAATGTCCTGATCGATGTCTGGTCAAAAGCCTTCCTGCGAGCCCCGGCGCAGATCAACTGGCCGCATGAATCCGACTCCGAACTGATCGCAATCCCGGGAGATAGTGACCGGTGCCTGGCGGTGACCACCGACGCGATCTCAGAGGAGATAGCGCTCGGGTTCTACAAGGATCCGTTCACGATGGGATGGATGACCATCGCTGCCAGTGTCAGCGACCTGGCGGCAGTGGGAGCGGATCCGCTTGGACTGGTCATATCGGTCGCCATCGAATCTGACCGACCGGTGGAGTTCTCATCCCGCATAGCCGAAGGGATGGAGGCTGCCTGCCGTCGTCTGGGAGTCCACATCCTCGGCGGCGATACCAATACCTCAGAATCTCTGGTCCTGAGCGCTACTGCCATGGGGATCGTTTCCCGATCGGGAGCCATGACCCGGACCGGGTGCAATCCCGGCGATGTCCTGTTCGTCACCGGCGGAATCGGTGCGGGCAACGCGCTCATCCTTTCACAACTGGCCGACCTCCCCATAGAACTTTTCTCTGAATACGACTTCCGGCCCGTCGCCCAGATCGGAATCGGACGCATTCTGGGGGAGTTTGCCAGCAGCTGCATGGACACCAGTGATGGCCTGCTGGCCACACTCGACCAGCTCATGCGCCTCAATCGCTGCGGCTTCCATCTTGAGGCAGGCTGGGGTGACATCCTCGATCCGGCAGCCCACAGGATCTGCGAAGTGACCCGAACACATCCCTGGCTCATGGCAGCTGGCCCTCATGGTGAGTTCCAGCTCGTGTTCACGGTCCCTCCTCTGCGCATCCCGGAATTCCAGGTCGCGATGAGGAACCACGGTCTGGCGCCCATCCGACTCGGTCGGGTCAAGGAACGGGATTCGATCACCGCACGGGCGGATTCCGGTGAGCGGATCGAGGTCGACACCGGAGCAGTCCGTAACCTCTTTGCTCATGTAGATGGAGAGATTCAGGGATATCTCTCAGAACTCGTTCAGCTAGGCGTATCCTGGGGTTTGACCACCCGGAACTGCCGGGAAGAGGTTACTCAGGAGGGGACATCGATCAACTAGTCCATTTCCCGGGCTGCAGAATCAATGAACCGTCTGACGGTTTCCAGCACGTACTGAGCAAGCTGATCATCATTCAGTTCAACCAGGAAATCTGCTGGTCGCTGGTTGACAATGGCCCTGATATCGTCATCATCCTCGCCAGAAAGATCACTTTGCAGATTTTTCCACATCTTCCTGTACCAGGTGGGAAAACGTCTGGATATTTTATGGAGATCATCAGAGATCCAAGTCTTCCATTCTTCACCATATATGGCGAGAATGTGGAACAGGTAGAACAGGTCTTTGGCGCGCTTTATATCCGCTCGCCTCTTTCGATATACAATTCCCTTATGGACGACGAAAGCTCCCGGCGTTGGTAGAAGTACATTAATTGCAGACTTTCGCTCCTCACCCATATCGATCTCAACCACCCAAGTGAATTCATTGAGCAGATCCAGGTAATGCAAGGACTGAGCAGTCAAGCCTGGCTGGACAGTAACGACATCCTCACTCTGACCTGGAGCATGAGTTAGAAATTCGACCTCGGCAGCGTGGTCACCGATCTTTCCAGCATATACTGTGAGAGGCGGGGTATCTCTTGACCTGTATTTACACTCCAGTCCAGATTCCCTGAGTATGGTATCAATATCCTTACCCTCAACGGGAATCACTCCGGGCGTCAGAAAGTCGATATCTTCAGTAAGAGGAGCCCGTTCTTCATTCATCCTTTTCAGGTGATAATGATAGAGGTACGGTACCCAGCCTCCTGTTAGAACCAGACTGTCGAGATAAGGTTCGAGAAGTTCAAGGATGGCAATAAAACCGGGAAGGAACTGACTCTCTTCAGAGTGATCAGCGCTCAATGAGGTTCCTTAATTTGTTTCGATACAAGTGCTCCGCCTGTTCTCTGCCTCTGATAGGGTAATGATAGAGATCCAGGTACAATTGAAGATCGGAAACGACGTGCAATCCATCGATCTTCCGGGCCTGAAAGAATGCTGACTCTTTATAACGTGGTCGTCTGAACTTCACATTCTCGCCTTTATCCACCGGTTTCAATTTCAGGCCCTTCTTGAAGAAGACCTGTGCATCTAAATCATGGCAATAGATGTCCACTACCTCGAAGGAGGCATGAGGATCGACCAGGTTGGCACCAGCGTGGAACGAGAGAGCATATTTTACTTCAGCCGGTGGGTCGCCAAGTGCAGCCATACGCGACATGATCTCCCTGGGACTTTTTGCGTGACAGTAATATTTACGTTCTTTCGCGGGAATACTCGATTTCTTCGCCAGATAATCGATCCAATCATCCAGCAAGGATCGTGCATCACGAAGGTGTATGCCCTGCTTTTCCTTTGAGACGTATCCCAGCTCTTCGAGTCTCTGCATGATTTTGGAGGCATATCCAGGCGAGATCTGCGACTGTTCAGCCAATTCACGGAGACCCCATGACCGATCTGATCCCAGCAGAACGCGCAGAGCCAGGGAGGCCTTGTCCGAGAATGGATCCTGGACAGATCGCTCTTCCAGAAACTGGTTCCTGAATCCCCGTCGGTCCACATGAATACTCCGATAATGCAGAGAGGCATTCCCCGACAGATCCAGGAATGCAACTTTCATATCGCGTAAGTGATTCTGGTGACGTGGACTGATGTACCTCGCGACTATCAGTGGAACCACATTCCCCTTCATCTGACCTGCACTTTCCATTACCAGGCCAGCCTTGTCCCGGATTCTGGCAGAACTGGAACCCAGCTGGTTGATCACCTCAATGACCAGACAGAATTGCATCCTGAAAAACTGGATTTCCAATATATAATCCGACCGCATTGCCTTTCCATCTACCTCCTGCTCTACCAATCTGGAGATAGCACCCGGAAGGGCTTCAGCCAACGCGTCGCGAATCTTCTGTATTTCTATTTTTTCAGACATCCTATTGTTTCCCGATATGGTAGTGTTTCACAAACGTGAAACACCATAATTACAGGAAACAATATAGTCAAGTGCTTCTGTATTCTGCCTGAGAACTCTTAATCATGAAACATTTTCAAAAAACCACGAACGGGTCACCGATATTGGTGACCCGTCACTGGCAAAAAAACCTGCAACCTTTTCGTCAGTTGGGTGGCACCATCCCTTTCTCAAGGAAGGGTACGCCTTCGGTCATCCAGGCCGGGGCTGCGGCACCCTTGAGATAGTGGTCGAAGAACTGCTTCATCCTGGTCAGGAAATCGATCTGGTTCTCCTTCCGGCCGAGATGGTGTCCTTCGCCCGGGTAGGAGAGGAAGATCACTTCCTTCCCCTGCCTCCGCGCCATGTTGTAGTACTCCAGCCCCTGCATCCAGTCGACCGAGCCATCCTCGATGCCGTGCAGGATGAGGAAGGGTGTGGTGATATCGCCGGCGTGGTGGATCGGTGACTGGCTGAGATAGAGATCGAAATCTTCGAAGGGGGTCGTACCCATCCGTACCTGGCCAACCTCCATGATCCCCTGCTGTACCGTTCCCGAACTCTTGTAGAGGGTGTTATAGAAGCTGATCAGGTTGGTCGGCGGAGCGCCGGTCACCACCGCAGCGAACAGGTCTGTCTGTGTCACCATGAACGATGACTGATATCCGCCCCAGGAGTGTCCCTGCAGACCGATGTGTTCGGGATCGGCGTACCCCATCTCGATAACCTTCCGGACAGCGCTGCCCACGCAATCCATCGCCGAGTCACCGGGGTGCCCCTCCACATAGACGATATCGGGCATCAAGATCAGGTAGCCGTCGCTTGCGTAGGTCGACATGTGCGGCCGGTCATCGTAAGTCGGCATCGAGTAGGAGTGGTGTCGTGATGACATCAGCTCGTAATGGTAGACCAGCATCGGGTAGCGTTCTCCCTCCCGGTACCCGGCCGGCAGGGTCAGAGTGGCCTGCAGACGCACACCGCGTGAGTTCTCGAAATCGACCAGCACCCGGCGACCCCAGCGGTACTCAGCCTGCTGTGGGTTGGCATCGGTCACACGACGCGGTTCCGAGAAGTCGATCCCGCTCACCCAGTAGTCGGGAGATCGCTCAAACGTCTGCCGCGTAAAGATCAGCCGGTCGGCGTCATCCGCCTTCACGGGCCGACCGATGCTCTCATCCTCCCAGATCAGGGGTCGCGGTTCCGAACCTGTTTCCAGCTCGAAATACCCGGATTTCTTGGTCCACTCCCCATATGCCGACAGCATCATCGGCTCAGAGGTGTCGATCGTCTCTTCTTCGCGGTCGAGACGAACATAGCGGAACCTGATCTGGTCCCGCTCACCCATCCCGCCGGTGAGGTTGACCGCGTCCCCGCTCTCCAGCGGCAGGGCCCAGATGTCGAACCGGTGGTTCAACAGTACCATCCGGCCATTCTCCGACCAGCCGGCCACTCCGTACGCCGGCAGCTCATAGGGATGGTCGTCCTGCCGGTTCACAAAATCGACTCCCGAGAGTTCGGTCAGGTCGGTCTCCACGCCGGTCTCCATATTCCGCACCCGCACCCTCTCATCCTTCAGATAGAGGTACCACTTCCCGTCGGGAGATGTGCCCATGGCGCGTC
>JALGVQ010000181.1 GCA_025774615.1 bacterium | reverse complement strand
GGCGGCGGTGGCTTCGGTCGCCAGACCTCCGGCGGTGATTCCAACTGGATCGAGGCGCGTGTACGCCCGGGTGAGTTCCGTGTCGAACTGGTAGTGAATGGTCAGGCACAATCGAAGAAGGCACTGATCATGCCCGACTACTGGGCCGGCAAGTAGGGGCCGACTGAAAGTGGCGTTCCTCAAGACGCCATTACGATGCAAACACAAGGGGCGGGAAGCAGCAATGCTCTCCGCCCCTTTTTTCTTTTGTTACACTCTGCCAGCTGCCTGCGTCGGTCCGCCGTTACTTCTCAAGCAGAGGATCAGGCCTGATCACTAGGCGGTTCTGTTCAGTCGAACCATTGAAGGTCATCGTGACCAGGTATTCTCCAGGTTCAGCTGCCGGACCACGGATCGAGAGTCGGCGGAACCGGTACGATCCATCCGAGAGTTCTGTGAGAGCCGCCACGATCTCCTGCAGAGCGGCGTAATCACCCCCGGCATCCGCCAGTCTGCTCTCGATACCCCTCAATTGGCGGATCTGTGCCCGGGAAGCCTCTGCCCGGAATCCATCGATCGCCTCACGGATCTGTTCGCTCAGCTGATCGATCTGTGACGAGGTGGGATCGAAGTACATGTTCCACCAGAATCGGTTGATTCCCGATTCCGCGGCAACCGTGCGTGTCCAGATCAGATCTCTGCTGATATCAGAGATCTGGAACGTGACGTCACCGGTCTCTCCCTCGCCGAGGTAGTAGTTGATCGCCGCATCCCGGCGAGGATTCTCGCCGCCGAAGATCAACGAACCACCACCGCCACCGGTCCTGACACTCAGCCACCTGGTCGCAACCCTGTTGTCGAAGAGGTGCGCCTCAGAGGCAAGCACCTCGGGGGTCGCCTGCTGAAGCGGGGTTATGTCATCCATGACCCAGATCCCCCGACCGTGTGTCCCGGCAACCAGGTCACCATCACGCGGATGGATGACCAGATCGTGGAACGCGACCGTCGGCATGTTCTGGTTCAACCGGGTCCAGGAGTCCCCTCGATCGATCGAGAAGAAGACCGCAAACTCAGTGCCCACAAACAGGAGGTTTGGATTATGCAGGTCTTCCTTGATCACATATACCGGCTGGTCCTTCGGGAGGTTGCCGGAGATATTCACCCATGACCGGCCGTGGTCGGAGGTATTGAATACCCATGGCTGGAAGTTCGCGCTCCGGTGACCGTCGAAGGTCAGGTAGCAGGATCCCTCCTCGGTGTGGGAGGCTTCAACCCGACTGACCCAGAGATCTTCCGGAACCCCCGGGACGTTCCCCCGTACATTCGTCCACTCCGCCCCACCATTCAGGGACAACTGGACGTTTCCGTCATCAGTGCCGACCCAGAGCAGGCCCTCCCGGACCGGTGATTCAGAGATGGTGATGATCGTGCCGTGGAACTCAGCACCACCACCGGGATTGTGGTCGGCGGTGAGTCCACCCGATTCCTTGATCGTCCGGTAAGGATCGTTCTTCGTCAGATCGCCACTGATCAGAGACCATGTCTCCCCCCGGTCGACGGTCTTGAACAGATGATTCGCGCCGAAGTAGATGGTCCGGGGATTGTGAGGCGACATGATGATCGGGCTCGACCAGTTCCACCGGAATGCGCCGCTACCGTTACCCGGCGATGGCCCCCACCCCTTCTCCAACTGCAATGCCTCTATCTCGGGGGTGATGTAATCATCGTAATTGATGATATTCTCGCCCTTCTGCGGACGAATCGCCGCAACCTGGCGGGTCAGGATGTCGGTGCGCTGGATCCGCCCCCCGGTGTTCCCCGGGTGGGGCTCTGAATAGGCGATACGCCAGTCGGTCGGGTCGATCTGCACGTGATAACCATCCCCACCGCTGATGGTATACCAGAGGTCGGTGTAGATGGCACGATCGCGGGTCGCCGAGGGTCCGCCCCAGGTGCCGTTGTCCTGCAGTCCGCCATAGACGTAGTACGGGTCCCGCATATCGACCCCGATCATGTAGAACTGACTCACCACGAAGTTGTTGAACATGATGAAGTTGTCCCCGTGATCATGGGTCAGATACGCGCCGCCGTCGTTCCCAACATAGAACCGGTCCCGGTTCGCGGGGTCGAGCCAGAGAGCGTGATAATCACTGTGGATCCCCCGTCCCCCGAATCGCTGCCACGTCGTGCCCCCGTCATCCGAGTACTGGAAACCTCCGGTCAGCCGATAGATCAGCTGGTCGTCGAGGGGATTGATCCACACATGGCTATAGTAGAAGGGGCGGTTCTGATAACGGTTCACCAGGGTCCAGCTCGCTCCACCGTCCTCTGAACGGTACATGCCCGAACCGAGTTTCGTCATATCGTTATAATCCGGGTCATCCTGTGTCGGCTGATACCCGTGTTCGTAGTACGCCATCATGACATCGGGAGTGGAACGGGAGATGGCGAGACCGATCTTGCCCGAGTCACCCTCGGGCAGACCATGTGTCAGTTTCTGCCATGTCTCTCCCCCGTCGGTCGACTTGAAGATCCCGCCGTTCGGGCCGCCGCTGTCCATCCGGAATGATTGACGCAGTCGCTCCCAGAAGGCGACATACAGGATATCGGGGTCATCGGGGTGCATGATCGCCTCGATCGCCCCGGTCCTGCCGTCATCGGGCAGCCCCCCTTCCAGTTTCCGCCAGGTCGTGCCGCCATCGGTCGTCTTGAAGAAACCCCGGTCACCGATGAATCCCCAGATGCAGCCGGTCGCCGCCACCCAGGCGACATCGGGATCGGTCGGATGGGTGAGGATGGTGCCGATCGTGTACGTATCCTCAAGGCCTACATGTTCAAATGTCTCACCACCATCCGTCGACCGGTATACTCCGTTTCCCCAGGCGGCACTGTTTCGACCGCATTCTTCTCCTGTTCCGACCCAGATGATGTCGGGATCTGGCTGGAAGATGGCAATGTCACCGATCGAGGCCGCGCCGTAATCGTCGAAGATCGGCTCCCACGAACTACCGCCGTTGATCGATTTCCAGACGCCCCCCGAGGCTGTGCCGGCGATGACGTGGGTGAAATCGTCATCAAGCGCCTCGATGTCGGATATCCGTCCCCCCATGTTGGCTGGTCCGATATTCCTCCAGCTGAGATCCTTGATCAGGTTCTCACCGGTTGTCTGCGCGCCAACTGCACTGCCCAGGAATATCGCGGCAAGGAATGGAGCAAGGCATGAAGAGAGAACTGGCCATCGGCTCGACCGTGACATCGAACTTCCTCCTTCTGAAAGGTTATCGGAATAGATCGGGGCCGCGGGCACGGTCCGTTCCAGGTGGCGAGAGTATATCAGTTTTACGATCCCGGTGGGATGAGATTATCCCGTTTCAGTTCCTGTAAAAAAGCGGTCATTCGCTCATATACAGAGGGGTCAGAAAGAGAGGATTGTTTGAGCTCGATATGACGCCCCTGAAATCCGAGGATCGCTGATTGTCCTGTTTGTTGAGATGACAGCGATCTCGATGTGAGATCAAGCAGCGCAAGCATCTGCCCCTTACTTGCAGCCGTCATCCCTATACTGTTCCCGACTCTGGTGCCCTGCCGGGGAATGAGCATGATTCCATTGATGATCACATCGATCGCCGGAAATTCCGCAGGCATGGATTCAGACGTTTCCCAGGCGACATGGGCGATCACGACCTGCAGATCAGCCGGATCCTCACCATGCTCCGATGCATGAAGGTGTTCGCCGAGAGTTGCTCTCCAGGGCAGGAGAAGTCCAGGTCGAGTAACCAGGTCAGGCTCAACCACATTGAAGAAATCGAGAGTCAGCTCACCGATCTTCAGCCGAATACGTGGAACAGTTTCAATCAAATCGTTCTGGTCTGATGATCTGTTCGTCAATAAGGGTGGATATTCCAGATGGGGAAGGTGTTCAGTCAGAAACAGGGAATCAAAGGCAAGATCCTGGTATCCAAGAGCCATGAACAGGTAGTCCATCTGCTCCATCTCATCTGAGAGATACCTGGCTTGACGGCGTCCCAGTTCAGAAAGATAGCTGTCGTTGGGTACTTCGAACAGATTTCCCAGATCGAAGAGGGCTGTGGGCCTGTTCTGGTTGAGCATATCCCTCACCGTAGCTGATCGCCGGTCCAATCCTCCAAGCACACCTCCACCACAATCGCACGGATCGATGTAGCCAAGCGTGTTTCCGGTGAAAAGCAGACGTATCCTGTGGCGTCCCTGTTGCGTTTCCGGGGTCTCTCTGTCAGATGCCGGGCCGGATTGGGCATCGGTTGTACTTGAGAGCACACCAAATGACAGGCAAAGCGCCACTATTCCTGCTGATGGGAATGTCCGCATAAGAAAAGATTCTATCAGATTTTGCTCTCCCCATCTACCTGTCAGACTTTGGAACCGGTCATGGTAGTGTAAGGATTCGTCGTAATCGGCACACCCGCGGTCATCGAGATCAGGAAACGACTGTAATAAAGGACTCTTCTGTCGCACTCCCTCTCATATCCGGGCGGGGTTGGGCTGTTGTGTGTAATCAGAACAATCCAATCAGTATGGAGGATTATCGATGAAGAGCGTCGGAGACCTCATAGAAGGAAGAGAAGTCTACACCATAGGCACAGACATCAGCGTGCGCGAGGCAGCACGATTCATGACCGAAAAGGGTATCGGTCTGGTACCGGTCATGGACGGAGAACGGGTGATCGGTGTCTTCGGTGAACGGGACATTCTCAAGCGCGTCGTGGCTGAAGGACTCGATCCCGAGACGATCAAAGTCGGCGATGTCATGACGAAGACGATGATCTGTTCCCCTCCCGATGAGACCTATCAGCAGGCAGGCGTCAAGATGATCGAAAAAGGTATCCGCCACCTGGTGGTCGCCGACGGCGACCGACTGATAGGAGTCATCTCGCTCCGTGACCTGCGAACCATCGAACTCGATGAGAAGTCACAGGAGATCGAGTACCTCAACGATTACCTCTACTTCGTACCGCCAGGAATGTGAGTGAAGGAGCAGTGAATGTCTGAGCATCTGGGACGATTCGTCTGGTTCGACCTGAGCACGACTGATGCCGCAGCCGCCGAGGAGTTTTACATGGCGGTCGTCGGCTGGAAAACCGCTCTCTGGGAAGAGGGCGAGCAGCCATACACCATGTGGATGGCGGGTGAAAAAGCCATCGGAGGTATGGGTGAACTCAATGAGGAGGCGAAGAAGGAAGGCACCCCACCCCATTGGAGTGCTTCCATCCTCGTCGAGGACGTCGACTCGACCACAGCGAAGGCAGTGGAACTTGGCGGCAGTGTACTCCTGGAACCGGCCGACATCCCGGGAGCTGGCAGATTCTCAGTGATCCGGGATCCGCAGGGAGCGGTCTTCTCTCCCTACGCCACATCTGGTGAGATCGAGACTTCTGGTGTGCCGAATGTGGGTGAATTCTCCTGGTGTGAACTGATGACCACCGATTACGAAGC
>JALGVQ010000021.1 GCA_025774615.1 bacterium | reverse complement strand
CAGAAGATGTTCGGAGTGACGCTCGAGGAAGCGAACTCACCCGACTTCAACTTCATGGATCTGATCGCTCCCGAGAGCCGACCGATCGTGATCGAGCGCACGGAGAGATACGCCCGGGGAGAACAGGTCGATCCGGAATATGAATTCAAAGCGCTTACCAGGGATGGCGACGAGTTATTCGTGAGGACCAACACGTCCCGGATCACCTTCCACGGTGAGGACGCCACTCTCGGTATCATCCGGGATATCACGGCCCGAAAGCAGATCGAACTCTCCCTTCAGCAGAGCGAGGAGAAGTACCGGGTGCTCGTGGAGCGGGCGACCGACGGAATCGGGATCCTGCAGGACGGCAGGATTGTATTCATAAATCAGCGGGGCGCCGAAATTCTCGGTTATGAGATCGAGGAACTGATCGATACGCCGATGAGTTGCTACATCCATCCCGATATGTTTAATGAGGTCATGGACAGTTACCAGCGCCGGATGCAGGGTGAATCGGTCCCGGCGGTCTACGAATCGGCCTTCCTGAGAAAGGACGGCAGCACTACCTACGTCGAAGTGAACGCCGGTATCATCACCTACCAGGGTAGCACAGCCGACCTGGTCATCGTCCGTGATATCAATGATCGGATCGCAGCTAAGAAGGAACTCAGGGAGAGCGGGATATTCCTCGACAGCGTCTTCGAGAGTATTCAGGACGGCATCAGCGTCCTTGATACTGACCTGACAATTCGGCGCGTGAACAACGTCATGAAGGAGTGGTATGCGGAGAATCTCCCCCTTGAGGGGAAGAAGTGCCACGAGTGCTATCACAACAGTGATACGCCCTGCGACCCCTGCCCCACCATCCGCTGCATCGAATCCGGACAGACCGAACAGGAGATCATCCCGGGGCTCCCCGGTTCCCCCATTCAGTGGGTCGAACTGTACAGTTATCCGATCATCGAACACGATACAGGCAGTGTCACCGGTGTGGTCGAGTTCGTCAGGGATATCACCCAAAGAATACTCACCGAGGACGCGCTGAAGACTTCCGAGCACAGCCTGCGGACCCTTTTCGAGACGATGGTGGAAGGGGTCGTCTGGGTCAGAGTCGACGGCTCCTTCGAACGCCTCAACCGGGCGGCAGAGGAGATCCTGGGGATGGAGCGTTCCGGGGATGGGGAATCGGATTACATGATCCCCGACTGGCCCCTCCTCAGTGAGGACGGGAGCGCCATTTCATATGAAGAGGCACCCTGGCAGATCGCCCTCAGGGAGAACCGTCCGGTCAGGGATACGATCATCGGCCTCCAGACGCCCGACAACCGCGTGACCTGGATCATGGTGACCATCACCATCATCCAGGATGAAGAGGGAAATCCCCTGAGCGGAGTCGGCACCATCACCGACATCACCGAACGGAGGGTGCTTGAACAGCAGCTGATGCAGGCCCAGAAAATGGAGGCCATCGGGAGGCTTGCAGGCGGTATAGCCCACGATTTCAACAACATCCTCACCATCATATCGGGTAATGCCCAGCTCGGCATGATGGCGCTCAGGGAAGATGATCCGATGCTGGAGCGGCTCGCCACGATTCAGAAGGCTGCCGGGCACGCCGAAGAACTCACCCGGCGCCTGCTGGCATTCGGGAGGAAACAGATTTCATCACCCAGAGTAGTGAGCATCAACGAGATCGTGGCAGGTCTGGAGAAGATGCTCCGTCGTGTCATCGGAGAGGATATCGACCTGGATATCCGGCTGGACAGTAGTGTCAAGTCGATACACTTCGACCCCACCCAGCTGGAACAGATATTCATGAACCTGGTGGTGAATGCGAGGGACGCCATGCCTGAGGGGGGTGCACTCACCATCACGACCGAGAACGTACAACTGGGCGAGGAATACACAAGAACGCACCCCTACATAATGGTTGGACCGTACGTGCGTGTCAGCATTTCCGACACGGGAATCGGGATGGATGAGGAGACCAGACAGCAGGTATTCGAACCCTTCTTCACGACCAAGGAGCAGGGAAGCGGACTGGGACTGGCAACCGTATACGGGATCGTGAAACAGAGTGGAGGCGCGATCGAGGTCGATAGTTCAAAGGATTCAGGAACGACCATCAAGATCTATCTGCCTGTCCACGAAGGTGCTGCGGAAACATTCACACTACCGGAGCAGAGCACCGACCTCATCGAGGGCCACGAGAATATCCTCCTGGTGGAAGATGAGGAAGGAGTCCGTGCCTTCGCCGCGGAAACCCTGACCGAACTCGGATACAGGGTGTTCGATTTTGGCTCACCGGCCGAAGCGTGGGAATATTGCGAGGGCGGAAAGCGGGATCTCGACCTGATCCTGACCGACGTCATCATGCCCGGCGAGAGTGGTGCCGAACTCGCAGAACGGCTCAGACCACTCTATCCGAAGGTTCCAGTCCTGTTCATGAGTGGTCACACCGACGATTTCATCGTTCACCATGGAGTCCTCGACGAGGGTGTTCAATTCATCCCCAAGCCCTTCTCCCCACAGGAGTTATCCCAAAAACTGCGTAACATTCTCGACGATCCGGAGGAATAAATCCGGAAATCAGTGAATCAAATTCGCTTGAAAACAGTAATAATATTGTAGAAAGTAAGTACGTTGTCAGTGCCCCCCGAAGTCACGTGAATGCCTGACTGCCCCCGGATATGGGAGAGCCGAACGGTACGATGAAGACTTTGGACGAACAATATCCAGCCGGTATCCGGATGATCGCTGTCTCTCTGTTGATCGTCTTCCTCTCTGTCACCACCTTTGCCGACCTGTTCCACACCCACAAGGACCTTGAGAAGCGACTCGACTGCCCGGCATGTCTCTGGCACCAGATGAGTCAGGATGCCGATGCCGGACCGAGTGCCACTGAACTGATCGCTTCCAGCCTGATTCTGACCACTGAGACTCCCCTGCTCCACGATGGGCGTGTCAGGGTCGCCTGTGATATCTCGACCGGTACCCCCATCCGTGCTCCACCATCCCTCTGATCATACCTCTTAATCTCTGACAATCACGAATTTCGGTACGCGGCTCGCCCCGGCAGCGGCACCGTCTACCGCGCCACTGCATGCTGATACTGACGGATCATATCCGCCGACCAGCAATCGTGTCCCGCCGCTGATCGCATCACCAGCGGATAAAGGCACATGCGGGTGGCCCAGACTGGTAAAGGAGATGATCAGGATGCCTCGATCATCATGTTTCATCACCCTGCTCCTCTTCCTGGGGATGGCCTGGACCGTTCCGGTCGATGCCCAGGTCAGAGCACGGGGAACGCCTCCAGGTCGGGAGAGACAGCAGGCGATACCCGACACCACCCAGCTCGAAGGCAAAATTCAGTATCTTGAACAGCGCCTCCGGGCGGTGGAAGCCCTCCTGAACGTCCAGCAGGAAGCAACACGGCGTGAATCCCTCCGTCAACGGGCCCAGCAGCGGGTAGCCGGAGGCCGGGAACAGGAGGTCGATCCCCGTTCGGTCACCTTCTACGGTCGCCAGCGTCAGATGAACCAGCTCAATCCCGAGTTAAGCATGACCGGCGACTTCATCGGGATGGCCCGATGGCCGCAATCACCGACCGGTACCGCTTATGTTCCCTGGGACGGCATGGATTTTACTGACAACCTCACTTTCCTGCCGGCAGGGAATCGTTTTTTCCTCCGGGCTGCCGAGCTGAATGTGGTCGCTCCACTCGATCCCTTCACTCGAGGCAAGTTCTTCCTCGAGATCCCTGGTGACGGCAGTCTGGTGATCGAAGAAGCCTACATGCAGTGGGTCTCCCACACCCATCTGAAGATCGGTCTGTTCCGCAACCAGTTCGGTCAGATCAACCGGTGGCACGAACACGCTCTGCCCCAGGTAGACCGCCCGCATGTGCTCACCACCTTCTTCAATCAGGACGGGCTCGAAGGTCTGGGGGTTTCGGGAAACTGGGTCCTCGGCCGACTCTGGTCGCATGTAAATGAACTCACCCTTGAGTATGTCTCTGGTGGTGACGGGATCAGTTTCGCCGGCGGGAAAGGGCATGACCGCATAGCGGTGGCCCGGCTCAAGAACTACTACGATCTCACCAGCGATGCCTACCTGGAGATCGGTCTGAGCGGCGCGCAGGGCGCAAATGATCTCGCCGGAGATCATCTCTCGACGATCTGGGGAGTGGACCTGAACTACCGCTGGGCTCCTGCCGGTCGCAGTCACTACCGTTCATTCGATGTGCGGGCCGAGGCACTCTTCAGCAGCCGGGAAACCCCCCTCGGCACGATACAGACATGGGGAGGCTACCTCTCGGCCCAACGCCGGCTCGGGGCCCGGCTCCTTGCCAGTGTCCGATTCGACTACACCCAGCTCCCCTGGGACAGGAACGAATCGATCCGTGGTATCGCTGCAACCCTCGACCTCTGGCAGAGCGAGTTCGTGTTCTTCCGGATCCAGGTCGATTCCGTCAGGATGTCCTTTGCCGACTCCGACACCATCAACCGCATGATCCTGCAGACGGTATGGTCGATGGGACCGCACAAGCATGAAGCGTATTAAGCGTTGTAGAGGAGGTTCGATCATGAAACGCAGCACTCTCTGTACCGTTGCCGCCGTGGTGCTCATCGGCACACTCGGGGCAGGCATACCGCAGGAGCCGGTAAAGGTCGTTGGCAGTGTTCCAGACTTCGCCGCCCTTGCGCAGGAAATCGGAGGAAACCTGGTTGAAGCATCTTTCATCGCCCAGGGAAATCAGGATCCCCATTTCGTACCGCCAAAGCCGAGTCTGGCCCTTATGCTCTCAGACGCCGACCTCTTCGTCCAGACCGGCATTGACCTCGAGATGTGGGCCCCGCCGCTGATCGACAAGTCGCGCAACTCGAACATCATGGAAGGGGCGAACGGCTACGTGGCAGTCACTGCCGGGATGCAGCTCATCGACGTGCATGCAGCGGCCGACCGTTCGGCCGGTGATATCCACGTGCACGGCAATCCGCACATCCAGACCTGCCCCGCCCGGCTGCGGCAGGCGGGTGCCAACGTCAGGATCGGCCTGCAGAAAGTCGATCCGGGACACAGCGCGGAATACGACCGGGGTTACCGGGATTTCCTTGACCGTTGGGACCGGGCCCTCTTCGGGGATGAGATCGTCGACCTGATCGGCGGTGACCTGCTTGCCGAGATGGTTGAGAACGCGACGCTCTTCGAGTTCCTCGAGAGTGAACCGTACAACGGCGGCACCCTGCTCGATCACCTCGGCGGGTGGTACGGGAAGGCGGCTCCCCTGCGGGGGCTCCAGATCATCGCCTACCACAAGAACTGGTCGTACTTCGCCCGGGCATTCGGCATGGAGATCATTGATTTCGTCGAACCGAAACCGGGAATCCCCCCCACCGCTCGACACGTCAAGCAGGTGATCGATGAGATCAACGACTACGGCATCGAGTTGATGCTGGTGGCCAACTATTTCGAGAGGAACACACCGAAGAAGATCGAGGAACGCACGGGTGTGCGGGCGGTCTTCCTGCCGATCTCGGTCACCGGCGCAGAGGGGACAGACACTCTTTTCGAACTGTACGACTACTGGATCGATGCGATCCTCACAGCGCTGGTCGAGGAAGACTGAGCACAGACCGCAAGGAGACGAACTTCATGGGCGAGATCATCGCATTCCTTTTTCCCCCCTTCGTCGCCACTCTGGCAATCGTGGCGATCCATGTCTATCTCGGCATCCACGTGATCGAACGGGAGATCATCTTCGTCGACCTGGCCCTGGCCCAGATAGCTGCGCTCGGCTCGATCGTTGCCTTCGTGATCGAGCCGGGAGGGCCGGCCAGTCACACCTACACCTGGTCGATCCTCTTTGTGATCATCGGATCGGCCATCTTCAGTGTGACCCGGGTACGCAACCAGCGGATCCCCCAGGAGGCGATCATCGGGATCGCCTATGTGGTCGCCACTGCAGCCTCGATCATCGTTGCCGACCAGTCTGCGGGTGGCGCTGAACACATCAAGGAGACCCTCATGGGGGCCATCCTCTGGGTCAACTGGGGCACGATCGTACCACTGGTGATCCTCTACTCTGTAGTCGGCGGAGTGCACTGGCTGTTACGGAAACGGTTCATGAGACTGACAGAGGAATACCGTGACGGCGTGTTCAGCAAGAGCGACCGCTGGCTCGACTTTGTCTTCTATCTCACCTTCGGGCTGGTCATCGTATTCAGTGTGAAGGTCGCCGGAGTCCTGCTGGTCTTCAGCTTCCTGGTGGTCCCAACGGCGATCTCAGCCCTTTTCAGCACGTCATGGAAGACCCGATTGCTGATCGGCTGGGGGATCGGTGTTCTCGCGACCGTGCTGGGGTTGATGTTGTCATGGTGGATCGATGTCCCGTGCGGGCCAAACATCGTGATCCTGCTGGGCATCTTCCTGCTGTTAGCGGCCGCCCTCCGACCATTGATCGCAAAATTGGCAGAGAAGTCTCAGGTCGGCACCTGACCTGTTCCACCTGAGCGCCGCTGCCACAGGTGGCGGCGCTCCGATGATCCTCACACGACCCCTCGATTCTCATCCTCGCATCTCTTATCCCGTCATCGACCCTCCAGCTTTTCGACCTCCTCCACGAGCGGTACATACCGGTCGTAGGGGAGCGCTCCCCAGCTCTCGGCAGTGATGGCTCCCTCACTGCGGGATATCAGCGAGACCCGGTGAGCGGTCTCTTCATCGGGCGCATGGTAGATGTCCATGAAGTCGTATGGCCCGAGGATGGCATAGTGGGCTATCCACTCCACGTCGGGACAGAGTCCCTGGACCTTGTCCATCCACGCCTTCCCGACTGTCTTGCGCCCCCGGGGGTCTCGCATCGCGTCAGGCCCGAGTTTCGTCATCAGAATGTATGTCGGCATGAGATCCACCTCCTGGAAAGGATTGCGTACCTGAGCGTATCCGACCTTCCCCGATCGGTCCACCACCACGCACACAGGACGATCAGCGCGTGAGACGCCTGATCCCGGCCTGGCGGGCCATCTCCAGAGCGGCCTCATACTCCTCCCTCAGGAGAGGCCGATTCACTTCCGGTCGACGCCATGCCTTATGGATCGGACGGTATTGTGCCATAATGTTCACACAGGTTTCTGGTGAGAGTTCCCGGGCCAGGAATCGCATGCATTCCCCCGTACCCGCCTGATCTCCCGGCAGGACGAGGTGACGCACGAGCAGGCCCCTCACTGCCACTCCCGCACGATCGGTCTGGAGATCCCCTACCTGGCGATGCATCTCCTTCAGGGCGGCCCGCGATACTTCAGGGTAATCGGGCGCGGCTGACAGGCGTCTGGCTGACTGCGATCCGGAATATTTCAGATCGGGCATGTAGATATCCACGATCCCGTCCAGTATCCGCAGGGTTTCGACCGAGTCATATCCACCGGAGTTATATACCAGCGGGATCGAGAGTCCGCCCTTCACTGCCACATCGAGCGCGGAAAGGATCTGCGGTACTACATGAGAGGGGGTCACCAGATTGATGTTATGGCATCCCAGGGACTGGAGCTGGAGCATCATCCCCGCCAGCTGTTCGGCCGTCACGGACCGTCCTGCCCTGCCATGGCTTATATCTGAGTTCTGACAGAACCAGCATCTGAGGTTACAGCCAGCGAAGAAGATGGTTCCGCTGCCCCGCGTGCCGGTGATCGGCGGCTCCTCACCGAAATGCGGGTGAGCGGAAGAAACGACTGCCTGAAGACCTATACCGCATAGGGCCTGTTGCGGGTCTGACCGGTCGGTCGAGCACCCCCGGGGACAGAGCGCACACGATCGCAGTTCCGTGGTGAGTTTTCCGGCTCGTTCCTCGAGTTCACCCGAAGCAGCCACGTTCAGAAAACCTGGATCACTCATGTTTGCCCATGCCCGAATGAGGGGATTCTGCTGTCGCCACCATCCGCAAATATCATACTCGATTGTCACACTCGTGAGGGCTGAGTATCGTTCCCGTGCCGGCAACTCCATGCCGGTATTCGGATGAGGGAAGGAAAAGGGCATGAGAACACTCGCAGAGATAGCGGAGCAATCCGTCCTCGCGGAAGCACAGCTGGAACAGATCGAAAAAACCATCGTCGATCATGGACATTTCGATGAGAAGGCGGTGCGGGAGATCATCGACTGGTTCAGCACCGGGCTCGGCCTGCCCGATCACTACTACCTGACCACACCGGTCGAAACCATTGCCAGCCATATCGAGGCTGTGAAAGCCGCAGAGATAGTAGCGGCGCTCAGGAAAGATCGTGAGCTCAGTATCGATCTGCGTACCGAGAGTGAGAACAGTGCTACGTACCTGATCGACGATCATCACCATACCGCTACCGAGGTGGAGCGACGCATCGAACAGCGGTATCCGAACTGTCGCCTGCAATCGTATCGCACGACCGGCTCACGCCCGGGACAGGTCCCTTTACGGATGTACGTTGTTGAGATGCCGGAATTCTCCCAGGCATTCATCTGTGAAGAAGACACCGATATCCTGCAGATCGCGAGCACCAACTTTCTCGAAAGAACGGTTGAGGAGACCTCTACCCGATATCAGCGGATACTCAATGCCTCCTGCAGCTGGGAGAGTCCACTCATCGAGGTGTCTTATCCCGACGATACCGACGAGCAGCGGATCATGGTCTCGATCAATCAGGATTCCGGCTCCCGCTTCTTTTCGAACATCTCCGATGTGTTCGAATCACATGGTCTGGTCTCCAACAGGAAATATATCGAGCAGTTCGCGAACGGGCGGACGATCTATGCCCTCTATCTGGACAGGATCCTCGACAAAAACCTGATCGAAGATCTGATAGAGGATATCAGCCTCATCTACGTCATTCCCGACTCCCGCCTCTCACCCCTGTTCCGCACCGGAGAACTGAACGCGCAGGAGATGGTATTCGGTTACGCAGCCTGTGATTTTGCGCATCAGTTTCTGCGTGAGTACGACAACGAGTATGTCACGCTGGTGGGAGCTCTCGAGAACGAACCGGAGATGGTGGGCATTCTCCGGAACCTCAGGTCGAGGCTTGCAAGTGTCTCTTTCGACAGATTCCGGATATGGGATGCTTTCGTCAACAACCATGAAGCGCTGAAGTGCGCGTACACATGCTTCGATGGCAAATTCAATCCGGCTGAGACCGGCCGTGACGTCCCCGCCTGTGTCGAGGATCTGGGGAATATCCTCAACGACCTGGTCGATCGTGAATCGGATCGGACCATCTTCGGAGCGGTCCTTCTCTTCATCGAGTCGATCCTGAAAACGAACTTCTACCAGCGGGAGAAGACCTCCCTTGCCTTCCTCCTCGATCCCGGGTTCCTCAATCAGATCGATTACCCCGAAAAACCGCATGGAATCATCCATGTGCTCGGAAGTGAGTTCAGGGGATTCCATATCCGGTTCCGGGATATCGCCCGCGGCGGGATCAGACTTGTCCGTTCACCGAGCAGGATCATCCATGAGAAGAATTCCGATTCTCTCTTCGATGAGAACTACAACCTGGCACATACCCAGCAGCAGAAGAACAAGGATATCCCCGAAGGCGGTTCCAAAGGCACCATCCTGCTCCACTGGCGCTATCCCGATTCGGCCGAATCCGCCTTCAGGAAATACATCGATGGCCTGCTCGACCTGATCCTGCCATACGAGGGAACCATCGATTATTCCGGTGAGGAGATACTGCTCTTCCTCGGACCCGATGAAGGAACTGCCGATGAGATGGACTGGGCCTCGGAACGCGCTCGCCGGCGAGGATATCCCTACTGGAAAGCGTTCACCACCGGCAGGCCTGTCAGCATGGGCGGCATCCCGCATGATCTCTACGGTATGACCACGAATTCTGTGCACGAATATGTGCTCCAGATACTCTCCCGGCAGGGGCTGAAGGAGAGCCAGATAACGAAGGTGATGACCGGAGGGCCCGATGGCGACCTCGGCAGCAATGAGATCCTCATATCAAAGGATCGGATCCTCGCCATCGTCGACGGGTCAGGTGTACTCCATGATCCGGCAGGTCTTGACCGGAAGGAACTGCGACGGCTCGCGAAAAAACGGGTACCGGTCAGGGAATTCGATCGCTCCCTCCTCTCCGATGACGGATTCCTTATCACGGTTGATCAAAAGAACATCCGACTGCCGGGGGGAACAGTCATCGCCAATGGATTCGACCTCAGGAATACGTTCCACCTCCGTCCCGAGTTCAACGCCGACCTTTTTGTTCCGTGTGGCGGGAGACCGGCTTCCATCAATATCAATAACTGGACCGAGGTATTGGATGACCGGGGTAAACCGCGTTTTCGGTTCATCGTCGAGGGCGCCAATCTCTTCATCACCGAGGAAGCCAGGCTCCGCCTCGAGGAGAAGGGAGTTATCCTCTACAAGGATGCCGCCACCAACAAGGGAGGTGTGACCTCCTCCTCACTGGAGGTCCTTGCCGACCTTGCTCTGACAGATGACGAATTCAGCGAGCACATGTGCGTCCGGGGGAGCGGAATCCCTTCGTTCCGGAAGCAATACGTCTCAGATATCCTTGGGAGCATCAGAACGAATGCCCGGCTCGAATTTAAGCTGATCTGGCGTGAACACGAAAAAGAAGGAACCCCCCGCTCACTCCTCACTGATCTCCTCAGTCGGAAGATCAATACCATCACGGACGCTGTCGCCAGGACCGATCTCTGGAAGAAGAAAGACCTCTTCGAGCGGGTTCTGCGAGCCACCTGTCCCGAGGTGCTCCTGCAACTGGTGCCGATCCGGGAACTGCGCAAGCGGGTACCTGATACCTATCTCAGAGCGCTCTTCTCGGCCAGACTCGCAAGTCGGTATGTCTATATGAATGGTCTCGACGCCAACGAGATGGATTTCTACGCCTTCATCTCAGATCCCGAACTCTGGACGCGGTCGGAGTAGACTTTTGTGAACTCCGCCCCCAGATAGAATATCTGGGCGATATAGTAGAACCAGAGAAGCAGTATCAGCAGGGAGCCGAACGCGCCGTAGATCGAGGCAATGTTGCTGATACTGAGACCGAGCGCCAGCAGGTACTTCCCGATGATAAAGAGAAAAGAGGTAAACGCCGCCCCCGCGACGATAACCCGCCACTGGAGCTGTGCCCGGGCAAGCAGCCAGTAGATGGCGCAGACGAGCAGGAAGACCTCCACAAAGATGATCGCGTCGTACGCCACCTGTGTCAGGAGTCCCACCTGTGACGGGAACCAGCCGATGATAACGGGGATGACCGATGAGGCGAGCATGCCCACCGCAAAGAGAGCCAGCAGAATCAGTTGTACCCCGAGGATGAGGAGCACCGAAATCCATCTACCCATCAGGAATGTCTTCAGGGGAGCCTGCCGGCCGCGCACACCCCAGAGCACATCGAGTGAATTCCTGATGTGGTGGAACATGTTGGATGCCATGAGCGCGAGGATGAAGATACCGAAGATGGCCGCTGTTCCCCCTCCCCCCCCGGCTGCCGACAGAACGAGGTTTTCAACGAACCGGGCGGTCTCATCTCCCAGGGCCGCGCTCAGGGAAATATGTATCTGTGCCTCAGCAGCCGACGCCCGCATCACATTACCGAGGATGATCAGGCTCAGGATCGCCATTGGAATGACCGAAGTGGTCAGATAGAAGGCCAGCGCAGCCCCCATACGGGCAGCGTGGTCGAGTCTCCAGACCCGAATCGTGGTCGCGATCAGATCTTTCAGTTCCGTCAGGATCATGGTCACTATCAGGCTACACGATATACCCGGGGTCCGATACCCCCCGCTGTCACAATTCCATCCATACCCGGCGCCCTGAGTCACATGACTTGCTCGACGACAGAGCATCCCCTCACTACTATCGGATGAAATCGACACTCCTGAGAGGAGATTATTGACATATGCGGAGACCTGACCATCGCCGGTGGTGAGATCAGGTACACACGGGAGGATAAGCAGTGATGCTTAAAGAACTGATCATGAAAACCCGTAGCTACCGTCGCTTCGATGAGTCGGTCACCATCGATCACGGTACGCTGGAAGAGCTGGTCGACTTCGCCCGCTGTTCACCATCCAGCGCCAACCTCCAGCCGCTCAAGTATTTCCTCTGCAGTGACAGGGCATCCGTTGAGAGGATATTCCCCCACCTGCGATGGGCCGGTTATCTCGAGGAGTGGAAGGGACCTGCTGAGGGTGAACATCCCACAGCGTGTATCGTCATCCTCGGGGACACCGAGATCACCTCCAGCTTCAGTTGTGACCATGGTATCGCGGCGCATGCCATCATGCTGGCAGCGACCGAGCGGGGTCTGGGCGGGTGTGTCATCGGCTCCTTCGAAAAACGGGGGATCCGGGAAGTGCTCGGTATCGATGAATCCCGCTTCGAGATACTTCTCGTACTCGCCCTGGGCGAACCGGTTGAAGAGGTGATCCTTGAGGATGTGGATGATTCGGGTGATATCCGGTACTGGCGGGACGAAGAAGGCAGGCATCACGTTCCAAAGCGGCCACTCGAAGAGTTGATTATGACCCTTCCCGGTGAGGATATCGAAGAGGGTTGATCGGATCCCTTCAATGTTGCTGTTTACATCGCGGTCTTATATTGGTATTGTAGTACCAGTTTAAGCAATCACGGAGGGGGAACCCGACAATGTCGAGAGCTATCAGGATACCGGAGGCTGTTTCCCTGGCACTCCACTCCATGGCCATCCTCGCCAACAGGTCTGACGAGATCATCTCCACCCGGGAGATAGCCGAACTCCTGGGAGGATCGAGCGCCCATCTGGCGAAGGTGCTGAAAATCCTGGAAAATGACGGCCTGGTCCGGTCACAGCGTGGTCCAGCGGGAGGGTTTCAGATCCTGAGGGATGCTGATTCCCTCTCTCTTCTGGAGATCTATGAGACGTTGGAAGGACCGCTCACCTCCGAAGGATGCCTCCTCACGACCCAGCTCTGCGTCAACCAGGGGTGTATCTTCGGAGATCTGCTCGACTCACTCGACACACAGTTTCGTGAACACCTCGCGAAGACACGGCTCAGCCGGCTCGCGGAGACGATGGGGGTACGAAGTGCTTAGAAAGATCATCGAGGTCGATGAAGAGCTGTGCAACGGATGTGGACTCTGCCTCCCTGAATGTCCTGAGGGCGCGCTTCAGGTGATCGACGGGAAGGCCCGACTGATAAGTGATCTCTTCTGCGACGGTCTGGGAGCGTGTATCGGATTCTGTCCCGAGGGCGCGATGACGGTGGTCGAACGTGAGGCAGAGGAGTACGAAGAACGCAAGGTCATGGCGAATATCGTGAAGCATGGGGCGAACACTATCGCTGCGCATCTCGAGCACCTGAAAGATCACGGCGAGATGAAGCTGTATGAAGAGGCCATCGGATATCTTGAAGAGGAGAACATCGAGATACCGGCACACGGTCCTGCTCCGGAGCTGGTGACATCCGAGCCGGAACCATGCGGATGCCCCGGCTCGATATCCCGGGAAATCGAAAGACCGGATTTCGAAGAACCTGTATCCGGCCCCGCGGCCCCGGGTGTCTCCCGGCTGACACACTGGCCGGTCCAGATCCACCTCCTGCCGGTCAACGCCCCCTATTTCAAGGACGCCGATCTGCTGCTGACGGCAGACTGCGTACCCTTTGCCTACCCCTCATTCCATGAGGAGCTGCTGAAGGACAAAGTATTACTGGTCGGATGCCCCAAACTGGATGACGCAGAATTCTATCGCGAAAAGATCACGTCGATCCTTCAGGCCAATGAGGTCAAGTCGATCACCTGCGTCCACATGGAGGTGCCCTGCTGCTTCGGTCTCCCGACTCTGACGCGGGACGCAGTAGCCTCAAGCGGTAAGCACATCCCGCTGCACGACATCACCATCACGGTTGACGGCATGATCAGGGAGACAGTATCTGTCTGACAGACACAAGTGCCCTGTCGCGCAGCAACCGTGGCGTGACACCAGCAACGGGGGACCGTACGGATGTCAGACAGACTCGAACGTAGAGAGTTCATCAGAAGGGTAGGACTCGGGACAGCAGCGATCGCCGCATCCCCTCTATCCTCCTGTACGCGGGGTAGTCACAGCAGGCCGAACATCATCTTCATCGTGGCCGACGATCTGGGCTATGCCGAACTCGGGAGTTACGGCCAGAAGAAAATCCGCACCCCCCATCTGGACCGTATCGCCGCTGAAGGGATACGGTTCACCCAGCACTATTCAGGCAGTCCCGTCTGCGCACCCTCTCGCTGCGTACTCCTCACCGGGAAACACACCGGTCATTCATACATCCGCGCCAACGATGAAATGTCTGACCGGGGAGACGTCTGGCACGATCCGGCCCTGGAGGGTCAGCGTCCCCTGCCTGCCGATACCGTTACCATCGGTACCCTGCTTCAGCAGGAGGGTTATGTAACCGGAGCGATCGGTAAATGGGGGCTCGGTGGACCGGGGAGCACGGGGGAGCCGAACCGTCAGGGATTCGACCACTGGTACGGGTACCTCTGCCAGCGTGTGGCACACAACTACTACCCCACCCATCTCTGGAGAAATGAGGAGAAGGATATCCTGGAAGGGAACGAATACTTCTACCCCCACCAGCGACTTCCCGCCGACCGCGATCCGCATGATCCCGATTCGTACCGGGAATACTCCGGCAACGATTACTCCATGGATCTCATGATGGAGGAGTCACTCCGATTCATCCGTGAGAACCGTGACAATCCCTTCTTTCTCTATCTCCCCTTCCCCGTCCCGCATGTTTCCCTGCAGGTACCTGAAGACTCTCTGGAAGAGTACCGGGGCGCTTTCCCGGAGACACCCTATACGGGAGAGAAGAGCTATCTGCCTCATCCGACACCGCGGGCCGCCTACGCAGCGATGATAACCCGAATGGATCACGGCATCGGCGAAATCATGGCACTCCTTGCAGAACTGGGACTCGATGAGAACACGCTGGTAGTCTTCACCAGCGACAATGGGCCGACCTTCAACGGGGGAACCGACTCAGACTTTTTCGAGAGCGCAGGGCCACTGCGTGGGCTGAAGGTATCCCTGCAGGAGGGAGGCATCCGCGTCCCCATGATCGCCCGCTGGCCTGGAACGATCTCACCCGGCACCGTGAGTGATCATGCCTCCGCCTTTCATGACTGGATGCCCACACTGCTCGATGTGGTCGGGGGTGATATGCCGGCAGACATCGACGGCATCTCGCTCCTGCCGACCCTGCACGGAATCCCGCGACGGCAGAAGATGCACGACTACCTCTACTGGGAGCACAACGGTCAGCAGGCGGTTCGGCTGGATGACTGGAAGGCCTTCAGAAAGAGCACCGGGGATGAGATCGAGCTGTACGACCTCGATCGCGATATCGCTGAATCGATGAATGTCGCTGCGGACCACCCCGCCGTGATGGCCCGCATCGCTGAAATCATGCGGGATGGACGTACCGTGTCGGAGCTCTTTCCCCTGACCCGGTGAATGAACCCGATGAATGGACCCGGTAACGCTGCCTCTTACTTCCTGAACCGCACCCGGATCTGATCGATATCGGTCCCGACCCCCTTCTTCAGGGTCTCGGGAGTGAACTCCCAGATCAGCTTTTCCCCTTCCACTCTGGTGGCGTTGTGTTCAACGATCTCACCCGGCACCTCGATCGTGAATGCGACCCGCAGGTTTCCGAAGAGATTATCGAACATCTCCTCCATGTCGAACATCATGTTCTCCTGCTCACCGAGATCCTCGACGGGATTGGGTGCATCACTCACCAGCAGGTATGTCTCGCCCTCGTCGATCAGTTCCAGTCCCTGCAACGGGTTGGAGATCGAGTCGAAATCCATTTCTCCGGCTGCGCCACCGGCAGGTTCGTCACCCGGTTGGCTGAGCTCCAGTTCACCCAGACGGTCGATGTGGGGAAAACTGACCAGAAAATTGAAACTGGTTGCGAGTCCTGAGCGTTCAGCGTCGGCGCTTATCAGCTCGAATCCCTCGGGAAGATCTGTTTCCATATCACGGCGCAGTTCTTCACCCGTAAGCTCCTCGTCGGCATCCATATCCGACATCATCTCTTCGCGCATCTCGGCCAGTTCCGCTTCAGTCGGCGGCCCTTCCTCACCCGAGAAAGACTTCTGAATACTCGCCATGGTCAGGATCATCGGCTCCATATCGATAGTCATCGACATGCCGAAGGTTCCCGAGAGGTTCTTTTCGAGCTTCATTCCCATCTCGATATCGAAACAGCCGGTCAGGAGAATGAGTGTTCCAACCAGTACGATGCCGGTTTTCTTCATCAGGTACCTCTCCAGTTGATGTGCGGCCCGGGATCAGCGACGGATGACTTCCACATCCCTGGCCCTGCCTTCAATACGTCCCCCGTTCGAAAGATAAACGCGGACTTCGACGTTTTCGTCCTTATTCAGGATATCCCCCATGACCACCGACCCGCCAGTGATCTCGATGCGTACATGGCGACGCCGCCCGTGGCTGCCAGAACTTCTTCGGATGATGATATCACCCTCGACACGCGAATGGTTTTCAAGATGTATATCGGCATCGAAGGTCGTGATGTCATGTTCGACCACGGTGTTCTCGATCTCGATCCGACCGTCGATCGCATTGATATTCCCTTCCACCACCACTCCCGGCCGGCAGATGATATCACCATCCACCAGTTCCACATCCCGTCTGACCACGACATCCCGTCCGACGTGGATATTGCCATCGACAACCTGCAGATTGGCCACCATCGATTCACGACCGACTTCGATATCACCCTCCACCGTTCGACAGCTCGCCCTGATGAAACACCCCGAACCGATCGTGATGTCTCCCTCGATGACATTGATACTGCTCTGAACAGATCGACCGCTTTCGATGAAGATGTCACGCTCAATGGCCAGATGGCATCCGGCCAGGCAAAAGAGCGTGACCGGCACGATCAACAGGAATCGCTGCGATCTCATCGGATATCCCTCCTCATTGTGTTCCCTTTCGTACGAAATGAGGCCATGCCCGGTTCCCTGGATAATGATAGATGAGGAAGTCGATGCAGAAACGAAGAGAGTGACCGGATCGGACCCTGTAGCTCAGGCACCCGGGGTGTAGAGAGGATTCAGCTCGGCCGGTACCGGTGCGCCGGTGTTCTTCCGCCAGTCGAGCATCAGGCGATGGAGCGCATCCCGCTGTTCCGGCCGGATGTAAGAAAGATCATGCTCTTCCCCGATATCATCGTGCAGATTGTAGAGTTCAAGCCTCCCGTCCTCGAAGAACTCGATGAGTTTCCACTCCCCTGACCGCACGGCTCCAGCCGGCGTCGTTCGCCAATGCCCCTCCATCCCCGCATATGCTTCCAGGTATGCAGGGAAGTGCCAGAAGATGGCATCCCGATCGAACTTTGATCGTCCCTTCAGCAGGGGGATGAGACTCATGCCGTCTACCGGTTGTTCCGCCGGTGGCACCACCCCTGCCATCTCGAGGATCGTCGGCAGGAGATCCACCATGATCACCGGTTCACTGCAGCTGCTGCCCGCCTCGATCCGCCCCGGCCAGCGAACGACCATCGGGGACCTGATCCCTCCTTCGTAGAGCATACCCTTGGAACCGCGCAGGGGCTCCATTGAGGTCTTTCTGCCATGTCCGCCGTTGTCTGAACAGAAGATGACCATCGTGTTATCGGTCTGACCTGATGTATCAAGAGCATCGAGGAGCCTGCCGATCCCGGTATCCACACTTTCGATCATGGCGGCGTAGACCGGGTCGTTCTGTCCACCCGACGGCGGCGCATCCCGGTATCTCGATGTGATCTCATCGGGTGCCTGGACAGGCGTGTGCACAGCGTAATGGGTGAGGTAGAGGAAAAAAGGTTGTTCTCCGTTCGTCTCTATGAACCGGATCGCTTCATCGGTGAGACGATCGGTAAGGTATTCACCCTCAGGACCATCGGGAAGAGCACGGAGCCCGTAAGGACTGAAATGGGACGGAGTGTGGCCCGTTGCGCCGCCGCCGATGTTCATATCGAACCCCTGACTCAGAGGACCTCGACCAGGACCATTGCCGAGGTGCCACTTCCCGATGCTGGCGGAGCTGTAGCCCGCTTCCCGCAGGGCCTCGACCACGGTGATGAATCGGGGATCGAGAACGGTCGTGTTCGGAGTGGGGATGAGTTTCCGGTGTCGGGCGTTCCCCCGTTCTGAGCTGTTGACGGTATAGATGCCGTGACGCGGCGTGTACATACCGGTGAGCAGACAGGCTCGGGAGGGCGCGCAGTTGGGAGCCGCTGCATAGGCATCCGTGAACACCATCCCTTCCCGGGAGAGCCGGTCGATATTCGGGGTCCGGTAGTACATGCTGCCCATGAACCCGA
The DNA here is from genome assembly GCA_025774615.1 of bacterium. Classification (GTDB taxonomy): domain Bacteria; phylum Blakebacterota; class Blakebacteria; order Blakebacterales; family Blakebacteraceae; genus Blakebacterum. The sequence goes on along the minus strand of JALGVQ010000021.1, from coordinate 18,428 downwards.
CATCCTTCCACCCCATGTCATCGATCAGGATGAGGATGATATTCGGCCTTGAGTCCGGCATCTTCCGGCTGGATGCGCAGCCACCGAGGGCAAGAGAGAGGGTCGCGAGCCCGGTTCGTCTGGTGAACTCACGCCTCGGGATACTTCCGGGCGCTCTCTCCAACTCGTGTGAGGTCATCTTCCCTCCCTTGTCCGGCTAGCCTGCCTCATTGACGAGTCTACCTCAGATGGACGATAGCTTCATGATGAATCTCCGCGAACCATCCCGTTCCCGGCGTGGTAATAAGAGTGAGATCATGTAATCGACCATCCCGCAGCAGGAGCCGCGGATGACTGACGAGATACTGGTAGATCGAGCCCGAGAGGGTGAACGCCGGGCGTACGAACAGCTCGTCCATCGCCATTCGGACGCAATCCTGAATTTCCTCCTGCGCTACATGCCCGATCGTGATGACGCGGAAGATATTGCGCAGGAGGTATTCATCCGGGCGTTCGGAAACCTCGATCGATTCGATCCCGGACGTGGTCGGTTCCGAAGCTGGCTCTTCACGATCGCCGCGAATCTGAGTATCAACGAACTGAAACGGCGGGAACGCGCTGTTGTAAGAGAAGAGATCGCCACGGAACTGTTTCTGGCGACATCCGGGAATGAACAAGCTCTGGAACGATCCCTGGACGTTGCGGAGATACTTCATCCTGCCCTGCAGACTCTCTCCGATCCGGAGCGACAGGTGATTCTGCTCTCCTACTACCACGATCTCACCTACCGGGAGATCGCCGATACACTCGGTATCCCCCTCGGGACGGTCAAGTCCCGGATGTATTGCGGCGTCATGAGATTGAAGAAGATCCTTGTCCCACAGGAGGAAGGTGACATCCGATGAAACATCCCGATCCCTCAGATCTGCTCGATCACCGAAAGGGTGAACTGCCTGAAGAACACGCGAGGGAGATCGAGTTCCACCTGGAGCTGTGTGACGAATGCCGATCTGAATGGGATGCCATCGGCATCCTTGAACGGCGTCTTGATGACTGGCAGCCGGTGGACACCGGAGGGGAATTCGCGGATAAGACCATTCAGCTTCTTGATCGGGATGGAGTGATCCCAACCGGAAACGACAGCGCCGATGGCCGTTCCGCAACCCTACCCCACTGGTTCCGTCCGATGGCCGTTCCGCAACCCTACCCCACTGGTTCCGTCGGATCGCCCTGGCGACAGCAGCGATCGCTGCCACCCTCCTCTTTCAGGCGATGGTGTGGAACCCGCTCGGTGAGGCTCTTCCGTTCCGCGCGATTGTGAGCCTCACCTCTCCGGCCTACGCAATGTCGACAGGCCAGGCGGTCCCTGACACCATCCTCGTCCTGACCGTGCATAACGATGAGACGATGAGCACACCTGTCCTGCCTGGCCGGTTCGAGGTCGAAGAGATAATCGATGGACTGATCGACCTCCTGGAACCGGGAATCTACTCGGAGATCCTGATCGTGGGCTCCAACCCGGAGCAACCGGTCACCCTGCGGACAAGCGACTTCGACCGACTGGCCGAAGCTCTGGAGATCAGTTCAGTACGATTCGGGGAGGGGATCGTGGCTATTGAACGGATCCGCAACGAGATCCGCGCACATATACGTTTACCGATCGAAACGGTCGCGACGACGTTTAGCGTCCACCGGGTACTCTCCGATTCACTCCGGAGGGCTATCGCCCTGGAAGTGCGGGCCGACAGCATCGAAGTGGTCACCGTAATCAGCCCCGACTCCCTGATCACGCGGGCCTTCACGATCCGCATGACACCACAGCGGTTGAGGGTGGAACCGAACGTCAGAGTGGGAGTGGACACCTCAGTCGAGTTCGAACCCTCGAGAGTGATACTGCAGATACGCGAGCAGATCATGGAAGCGATGATCGACAGTCTAACCGTGCCGATCAGAGCGGTGCTGACCGTGGACGATGAAGGGCTCGTGCTCATGGACAGCGCAGCTGTTCCCATCAGCGATGTTGAGGGCGCTCTCCGGCGGTTGAAGGCACTCAATCCGGGGATCACCCTTCTCATTCTGATCCCTGAAGGTGGTGGCGAGGGTGATGCCGGTTACCTGCTGGTGAAGATCGCCAACAAGCTCGGGATCGAAGAGATCACCATCAAGAAGGTGAAGAGGGACGACCCTCCTATCCCTCGATGATCCCCAGTGGCTCCCGGTTCTGCCAGGCTCCGCGGGTGAAGTCGGGGCAGTCGACAGGAGTGCCTCGACCGGCGATCGAGCGTTCACTCAGTTCGATGACCGCCGCCTGCATGGCGCCGTCGTAGACGTCCATGTCGGTCGGCTTCCCCTCCAGAAGGCACTGGATCAACCGGTAGTCCTCGAAGTAGTCCATCCCCCCGTGACCGGCGCCTTCGGCCCGGGCCCGCATCTCCCCCCGCCAGAGCGGGTGCTCGTACTCGTCCTGGTAGATGTTCAGTTCCTCCCAGCTGTGCCCTTCGCTTCTCCCCTCGATGTGGATCAGCGCTTCCGGGTATTTGCGCACGATCCCCTTCGTTCCCTGCAGAAGGACCTTCCGGGTGTAGGGACGCGGTGAATCGGTGTCATGGGTTATGAGGATCGTCTGACCCCGGTGGGTCTGAACCAGTGTGGTCACGACATCACCGAGGGCGTAGGCCTGCCTGGCCTCCGGGCTGTCGGCGCCATACTTCGCTTCCGCGTAGAGGTTGAGACCCCGTGACTGTGAACTCATCGAGACCAGATAGTCGAGCCGGTTACCCCGGTTGATATCGAACCACTGGGTGACCGGGCCGAATCCATGGGTCGGATAGAGATCGGCATCCCTGTCGATCGCGTGCTGAACCCGCCACTCCTCCTCGTAGAACTCACTCAGCTTCAGTTCACGCAGATCGTGCAGGTATCCGCACTCGGCGTGAAGGAGTTCACCGAACAGGTTCTGGCGCACCATGTTCAGAATCATCAGTTCGACCCGGTCGTAACAGCAGTTCTCCATCGCCACACAATGTCGTCTGGTCTTCTCAGATGTCTCCACCAGTTCCCAGCACTCATCGAGTGAGATCGCCATCGGGATCTCGGTCGCGGCGTGTTTGCCGTTGCGCATCGCCTCCAGCATCACCGGCGCGTGCCAGCGCCATGGCGTGGCAGTATAGACCAGATCGAGATCCTCCTCGGCACACATCCGCCGGAAGTCTTCATGACCGTTGGAGTATCCCGCCGGCTTTGCCTGCCCGGCCTCTTCGGCCCACTGCTGTGCCCGCGCCACTTTGTCCGGCACGATGTCGCAGACTGCGGCCAGTTCTACCCCCGGGATCCTCAGCAGATTCCGCACATGCCCCGAACCCTGATGACCGATGCCGACGAATCCGACCCGGACCTTCTGAAGGGGTGAGACGGTGAAGAAAGCCGCCGGTCCCTTCAGTTCAGAGGAACAGGCTGAGAGGCCGGCCGCTGCTACCGACATGCCGATCCCGGCCGCGGTGGTCTTCTTCAGGAAATCTCTGCGGTTGTATTCATCTGACATGGCTGGCGCTCCGTTCTCTCTCGATTGTTCCCTGGCCGATAACGATCCATCACCTGCGGAGACTATACAACAGGCTTCTGAAAGGACAAACAGGCTGTGAACCTGTTATCTTCGATCAGCTCGATGACAGGAACCGGTCTGGAGATATCTCCCGGCCGACAGATCCGGGAACACGGCATGAAATCCCCGTTTTGCATGGAAACCCCTCATCGGCCTGGCCGTATACGAGAGAGAACCACGCATCCTGGCCATCACAAGACTGCGAGTCCTCCATGATGACAAGAGCACCCTCCCCCGGCTGGCGACACGCGCTCAAGCTGTTGTCCGTTCTGACGATCACCAGCCTCGTGGCCTGCTCCGTTGCTCCGGCGCAGGAATATCCGGTCTCCATCACCGTGACCATGGAAAATCCCCAGCTCCACTATTACGGAGTCGAACTCCGGATACCGGAAATCCCCGCCGGGGAATATCTCGATCTGATCATGCCGGTCTGGATACCCGGCTCATATATGATCCGGGAATACCCCCAGTATGTGAACGAAGAGGCGGCATTCGACCTTGCCGGGAACCCGCTGCAGTTCGAGAAGGTCACCAAGAACCGGTGGCGGGTCCGGACTGCTGACGCCGGCGGTCTCTCCTTCACTTACCGGGTCTTCGCGTACGAGAAGACGATCCGGCACTCATACCTTGATGAGGATCGGGCGATCATCAACGGACCGCACATGTTCATGTTCCCCGAACCGTTCAAGGAGAAGCCTGTCCGCTTGGAGATCCATCCCGGTCGCGGATTTCCCCGCATCGCCACCGGTCTGCGGTCAGAGCCGGGTGAACCGTGCATCCTGCATGCCGATGATTTCGATCAGCTCTTCGACAGCCCGATCGAGATGGGTGATATCCAGTTGCTCGAATTCCAGGTCGAGGGGATCCCTCATCAGATCGCGGTATCGTGACCGGTCGAGGTGGATTCCAGACAACTGATCCGCCATACCCGCCGGATCGTTGAGGCCGCAATAGGAGTGATCGGTGAGATCCCGTACGACCGGTACGTCTTCATGATGGCCCAGGGAGTGGATGGGGGCGGTCTCGAGCATTCGAACTCAACCTTCCTCGGCTTCCCCGGTGGATATCTCGACTCGGAGAACACCATCCGGCAGCTGCTTGGACTCGTCGGACACGAGTTCTTCCATGCGTGGAACGTCAAGCGGATCAGGCCGATCGAACTGGGGCCCTTCGACTACAGCAGAGAGAACTACACCCGCTCGCTCTGGGTGGCAGAAGGTCTGACCGTCTATTACGACAAGCAGATCCGACGACGAGCAGGATATCTGAGCCCGGAAGGCTTCCTCTCGGAACTCAATGGCGAGTTGTTCCAGTATCTCTTCCAGCCCGGTCATCTTCGCCAGAGTCCGGAAGAGGCCAGTTTCGATGCCTGGATCAAGAGCTATCACACCCACGAAGAGACCTATAATACGACCTTTTCCTATTACGCGAGCGGCAACCTGATCGGGGCGATGCTCGACCTGGACATCATCGCGGCCACAGACGGTGAGAAGACACTCGATGATGTCATGCGTCTCCTCTGGACCGAGTACTACCGGCGGCAAGATCGGGGATTCACACCGGCCGAGTTCCAGAGTGCCTGTGAGATGGTCGCGGGCAGAGATTACGACGCATTCTTCGACAGGTACGTCCGCGGCCGGACAGAACTGGACCCCGCCCCCTTCCTGGACCATGCCGGTCTGAGACTGATGAGGGACCTTACATGGGTGTCAGCCTGAACACCGATGATGGCCGAGTATTGATCACCGGACTGATCGATGACTCGCCCGGCTGGCACCAGGGTCTGAGTATCGGGGATGTGATCGTGGCGCTGGACGGAATCCGATTCGACGGGTATCCAGGTTACCGTGAAGAATATGACAGACACCAACCGGGTGACACGATCAGGGTGACGGTGGTGCGCAATGGTGTGGAGCGGACTATCCCGATCATCCAGACCAGTTGGCCATTGTCGACTTCGATCGTGCGGGTCGAGGATCCAACATCGGACCAGCAACGTGTCTACGAGTGCTGGCTGCGGATCGATCCGGACTGATCACCCGGAGCAGGACAGGGAGAGGTCGGGGATCGCAGGACAGGTGCGTTCCGATCGAATCAGAAGTTCTTGTTGAATCCTTCCTCCAGTTCCTCACCCGATATCGATTCGTCGAGATAGCGATCGTGATCGAAATCGAACCAGCGGGGATTCGGTTTCCGGCGTGTGATCCGGTGGATATTGATCAGGTGACTGATGGTGATATTGTCGGTCATCAGGTTCCTGCCGCTCGAACCGCAGCTCAGGGTGAATGATGGCCTCAAAGAGTTGTAGATACCCCCCAGAGCACCCTGGGTCGTCGGCATGTTGACCAGGATCCGTCCCACACGGAGAACGCGGGAAAAATACTCGATCCGCTCATTATGATTGGAATAGATAGCCGCGGTGTGCCCTGACCCACCGAACCAGATGATCTCGATACAACGACGGATCGATTCATCGAAATCTTCCTCTGCATAGAACGCCAGGATCGGCGCCAGGATCTCGGCCGAGAGAGGTTCTTTCCGCCCCACCTTCTGGAGTTTCGCTATCAACAGCTTTGTTCCCTCCGGGACTTCGATGCCGGCCTTCGCCGCGATCCGCTCCGCGCTCTGCCCCACGATCATGGGACTCATGATCCCGCGCTCCTGGTCGTAGGCGATCGCGCCCACCTTCTCAATCTCCTCCGTGGAGAGGAAATAGGCACCCTGCCGCTTGAACTCCGCGACAATGCGATCTTCATCAGCGCGCTTCACCACAATTGCCTGTTCGCTGGCACACACCGATCCGTTATCGAACAGTTTCGATGTGAGGATGCTGGTCACCGCAAAGGGGACATCGGCGGTCCTGCCGATATAGACCGGCACATTCCCCGGTCCCACCCCGATGATTGGAGTGCCGGAAAGGCGCGCTTTCGCGACCAGCCGGTCGGTGCCGGTAGCCAGGATGAGCGCGAGCCTCCGGCTCTGCATGATCTTGTTCAGGGTATCGGGAGACGGTTTCACCAGCCACTGGATGGCACCGTCGGGCGCTCCAGCCGCCCTGGCTGCATCAGCGCAGATCTCCGCGGCCGCAGCAGTACTGCGCCGCGCTGCCTGGTGGGGGCTGATGATGAGCGGATTGCGTGTCTTCATGGCGATCAGCGCCTTGAAGATCGTTGTGGAAGTTGGATTGGTCACTGGCGTGAAGGCGAATATCGGTCCGATCGGATGTGCCAGCTCGATGACTCCGTTGTTCTCATTGCTGGAGATGACCCCAACCGTCCGCTCAGTCCGGATATCATCGTAGACCAGTTGAGTGGCGATAACATTCTTGATGACCTTGTGCTCCCATACACCGATCCCGGTCTCCTCATGGGCCAGTTTGGCCAGGCTGACCCTGGCATCCATCGCCCTGTGGTATATTTCCTGGACGATCCGGTCAGTCTGAGTCTGATCGAAAGCGCGGAAATCGGACGCAGCAGCTGTCGCCTGCTCCAGGATTTCATTCGCTTTAGCCATCTGAACTTCTCCCGTTACTATTCCCAGTGAATGACGCTCAGCAGGTTCGAGTAGTCATCGGTCCAGATACGCGCGTCATGTTGCGTTTTGAGTTCCCGCCACGCAGGATGGTCGGCAAATGATGCCAGATTTTCACGACCGGTGGCAAGGACCACCCAGATTGATGCAGATCTTCCCTTCCTCTGCTCCTCTGGAGAGATCGCGTCGTCAGTACGGATCAGGGTCGCATACCCCAGAGATCGAGCGATGTTACCCAGTACCGGTTCCAGGTCGATATAGATATTTGAGATATGGAACGCCAGCAGACCACCGGTGGCGAGGTGGTCGATGTACACTTCGACCGCCTCCCTGGTGATCGTATGGACAGGAATGGCATCAGAACCATAGGCATCCACGATGATCAGGTCATATGCCCCGCTTTCGGCTGATTCGATCGAAAGCCTGCCATCCCCCAGAACGATCTCCCACGATGCTTCACTGTCCGAAAGGTAGCTGAAATAGCGGGGATCGCTGGCGATGCTCATCACCACCGGATCGATCTCATAGAAAGTCCACTGCTGGCCGGCTGTGCCGTACGCTGCCATCGCGCCACTCCCGAGGCCGATAGCACCGATCTTCGCGCGGGGAAATTGTTCGGTGACGAACCGCATGATGTCGCCCGCCGGACCCTCAGGGTGGTAGTAGAGGATCGGAACGCTCCGTTCCTCCTCGTCCAGGTTCTGCAGGCCGTGACGCGTGTTCCCATGGATCAGGCTGTTGAATGTCGCGCCGTCCTGTTCATACCGGATCACGCGACTGACCCCGTAGAAGGAACGTTTCGCAAATACCGTCCTGCCGGCTTTACCGAAACCGGTGAAGAGCAATCCAGCCAACAGAACTCCTCCTACAGCGAATCCGAACTGGCGCCGATTCCTGCTTCCGAGATAACAGAAGAATGCCGCGCCGGCATACAGGGGTGTCCTGAGGGCATTCGTCTCCATATCGAGGCCGGCAAATCCGAGCAGAGCGGGAACAGCGATGATCAATGCCACCAGGCCTGTCACCAGACCGAGATCACTGCGCAGGCTCTTCTTCTGCCCGGCAGAACGACCTCCGGGGATAGAGATCGCCACCAGGATGAGCACGAGCGGGTACTCGAATATCCGGGTGAAAATGAGCGGGGCGAGAAGCGCGTTGAAGAGTCCGCCCAGAACGCCTCCGACCGCGATCCACAAATAGAACCTCGTTAGTTCTTCTGCCGGGGGTCTCGACCGCACCAGTTCTCCATGGCAGATCATTGCCGCCAGAAAAAAGGTGATCAGGTGGACCGGGTAGACAAGCGCCACCGGGCTTGTGGCCTGAATGAGCAGCAGGAAAACGAGGGTGACCAGCGATCCGGGGAATATCCGGAGGACCAGGTCACGGGAGATCACCGGTCGACGGGAAAATACCAGGACGAAGGTCAGCAGGTAAAACGCCAGCGGGATTACCCAGAAGAGTGGTATAACGGCGATATCCGTTGAGATGTACTGGGTCACACCGAGCAGCAGGCTGGAGGGCAGAAACGCATAGTAGACCCAGCGGAGTGTTGTGCGGGGTGCTCTCTGAACCCGCACGCGCGCCTGGGGAGGCGCCTGTCCGGATTCCGGGATCGGGGCATTCATCCCGCGCCATGCGATCACCCCGCTGATCATGATCAGAACCACGACGAGGCCGTAGGTCACACTCCAGGCATTGCTCTGTTCGGTCAGAGGAAGGAGCCACTCCAGCAGGAACGGGTATGCGAGAAGCGCCAGCAGGCTCCCCAGGTTGCTTGCGGCGTACAGGAAGTAGGGATCAGCCGATTCTTTATGCCGGGTGGAAACGAACCATCTCTGCAGCAGTGGCGCGGTTGTCGTCACTACAAAAAAGGGAGGAGCCACCACAAGGAAGAGTGTTCCCAGAAGCCAGAGCGTCGGATCAGCGCTGCCGGCCGGATGAGCCGTTCCCGCGAGTGAGATCGGCAGAAGCAGCAGCGGGAGCATCAATACTGCTATATGGAGGATGATCTGATTCCTCATCCGCAGTCGGCTGGTCAGGAAATGGGAGTAGGCATACCCACCGAGAAGAACTGCCTGATAGAACACCATGCAGGTGTTCCAGACAGCCGGAGCACCGCCGAGCAGCGGTAGGACCATCCTTCCCACCATCGGCTGAAGAGAAAAAGCGAGAAAAGCGCTCAGAAAAAGCGCGGCCGTATAGCAGAGGAGGATCAGAACTGGACTCCTCTGAAGCCGGTAATCACGATGCCACTTCGTCAGCGGGGAGAAAGACGCGGCAGAGCACTTCTTTCCCGTTATCAAGGTACTCCATCGCGTCAAAGCTCATCATGCGTGCCATCGCGATACCCCGTCCATGGTTATCGGTTACCCGCGCCGGATCGAGTTCAAGGTAGGAATGCCAGTCGAATCCCTTTCCTTCATCGCGGATCCTGATGCTGATCTCCGTATCTGATCGCTCGTAGTACACCATCACCTTCTTCTCAGCGTGTTCCGGCCGTGCCTGCAGACGCTCTACCTCCTCCAGCCAGCGATTTTCCGAGATGAGTTCACCTTTCAGTTCATAGTGCATGCCGAGGTTTCCATGTTCGACGGAGTTCACCAGCAGTTCAGACAATCCCAGAACTACCCGTTCAGGGTCGGGAAAGAAATCTGCCAGCAGTATCGCCAGGTCCCGGGCATCCGAGATGGTCTGGAACTCGAAACTGCTCCTGCGTACAAGTTCCAGCATTTTCCGGAACCGCCCGACTTCACTACGAAGCCCGTTCAGATCCCTGAAATCACTGACAGCTGTCCGAACGATGGTGACCAGGGCCCGGTTATCGAACGGTTTCGTCAGGTAGTAGTACGCTCCGGCCAGTATCCCTTCAGCGATCTCGTGTTTCTCGACCGCGGCGGTGACCATCACTACCGGTAACCGAGCCATCTCCGGATCCGATTTGATCCTTCCGAGGAGTTCGAGTCCATCCATCCCGGGCATGTTGCGATCGAGGAGAACCACGTCGAGTTCCCGCCAGGTATCGCTCAGGACTTCCCATCCCGCGAGTCCGTCCTCAGCCTGCAGAACCATATATCCTGCCGCTTCCAGCAGACTGGTGATCAGCGATAGAACGACCTTGTCATCGTCTACCGCCAGAACCGTGCCTGCTGAGCCATCATCCTGCATAGGTATTACCCCTGTCATGGTTCAGATCCGATCAGTGTACCGGGGTCACCAGTAACACTCTACCCATTATGCGCACTTACCGGTACCATGCAGCAATCAGACAATATCAGGAACCAGGGGATTATCATGGATCTGGCTGATCACTACGATTTTCGACTCGCCGAATATCTGGAAGGTGTAGAGGGACGACTTGAGATATGGAAGGAGAGCAGGTTCGCCGACCGGCTCTGGGAACATGACCATACCCTGTGGGCCGAGACACCCCTTCCGGAACTGACCGACCGACTCGGCTGGCTCGACCTTCCCGGGGAGATGATGAGCCGGTTGGACGATCTGCGGGAGTTCGCTCACTCCGTCAGGAGCGAGGGCTTCAAACATATCATGCTTCTCGGTATGGGTGGTTCGAGCCTGGCTCCCGAGGTGTTCCAGAAAACCCTCGGCAATGCCGCCGGCTACCCTGCCCTCACCGTACTGGACAGTACGCATCCCGACGCTGTCCGGACTGCCGCCGCGGGAATCGATCCGGGAAAGACCCTCTTCCTCGTTTCGAGCAAATCGGGAGGCACACAGGAGACGATCTCCTTCTTCCGCTTTTTTCACTCTCAGGTGAGTGAGGTATCGGATAAACCGGGCAGCCACTTCGTTGCCATCACCGATCCCGATTCCTCTCTGGCAGAACTTGCTGAGGAGCATGGATTCCGCCGGATCTTTGAAACGCCCCCTGATGTAGGCGGCAGATATTCAGCGCTCACGTTCTTCGGTCTCGTTCCCGCAGCCTTGATCGGTGCTGACATAGAAAAGCTGCTTGTCAGTGCCAGGAAGATTGCCCGGGCAACCACGTTCGCCGCGCCCGGTCCCGCCAATCCCGCCCTCACCCTTGGCGCGATGATGGGGGAACTGGCAGGAGAAGGCCGCGACAAGGTCACCTTTCTGACCTCGCCCTCCCTGAACGCGTTTCCCGCCTGGCTGGAGCAGCTGATCGCCGAGAGCACCGGGAAGGAGGATCAGGGCATACTGCCCGTAGCAGATGAACCACACGGAGAACCTGAATCATATGGCAGAGACCGTCTTTTTGTACTGTTCACCCTCGCCGGTGAACAGTCACCACAAGATGAAGATCTGATCAAGGCGCTCGAGGAACGGGGACATCCGGTCGTCAGGATCGTTCTGGGTGAAATAGAGGACATCGGGCGGGAGATGTTCGGCTGGGAAGTGGCAGTGGCCGCTGCCGGGTCGGTGATCGGGATCCATCCGTTCAATCAGCCAGATGTACAGTTGGCAAAGGATCTTGCCCGTAAAGCCATGTCGGGAGAAGCAGGCGATGAGACCTCTTCCTTAAAGGAGTTCGATACCTCGGATCGCGCGGCGCTTGAACTGGCCGTCTATGAATGGGTCCGACAGGCATCGGCGGGGGATTATTTCACGATCCAGGCCTGGCTGGCATCTTCGGATGAGATGACCGGTCGATTACAGCGACTGCAGATCTATCTCAGGGATCGACGCAAACTCGCCGCCACCCTCGGTTACGGCCCACGCTTCCTGCATTCAACCGGCCAGCTTCATAAGGGGGGACCGAACAATGCCCTCGTCCTGCAGCTGGTGGATGAGGTGTCGGAAGATATCCCGGTACCGGAGACCGATTTCACCTTTGGCGCTCTGATCCGGGCCCAGTCAATCGGTGATTATCAGGCTCTGCGTCAGAGGGGAAGACGTATACTGCGTATCAACCTCGGGCATGACCCTGGCGAGGGACTGACAGTTCTCGAACGGGCAATGGGACTCGATTAGACCCTGATTACTTGAGAGAGGAGACGGACAGGATCGTGAAAAATACCATGACACTGATCCTGGGAGGCGGCCGTGGATCCCGCCTGTATCCACTCACCAGATACCGGAGCAAGCCGGCTGTTCCACTCGGAGGCAAGTTCCGCCTGGTGGATGTGCCGATCAGCAATGCCCTGCACGCGGGACTCCATCGCATCTTCGTGCTCACCCAGTTCAATTCGGTGAGTCTCCATCGCCATATCAGCAACACCTACACCTTCAGCCACCTCAGCAGCGGTTTCGTGGATATTCTGGCTGCCACACAGACCCCCGCGCCGCAGGAGGACTGGTACGAGGGCACAGCAGACGCGGTACGGAAGACCCTCTCCCACCTGGAGGGATACGACATTCAGCGGGTGCTGATACTGAGCGGCGACCAGCTCTACCGCCTGAATTTCGAGGATGTGATCGCCGGCCATGTCGAACGCAACGCTGAAGTGACCGTCGCTGGAAATCTGATCGCTCCATCGGATGCCGGAAGCCTCGGGATCATGAAGATCGAGGGATCGGGCCGCGTCACCGATTTCATCGAGAAACCCGATTCAGTCGAACAGCTCTCAGGTTTCGAGGTCCCGTCCGAACTCTATCCCGAAGGAAGCCGGCCCGGGGAACAGCCGTTCGCCGCCAGCATGGGTATCTATGTCTGGGAACTCGACGCGCTGAAAGAAGCCCTCGACGCTCATCCTGATGCTACAGACTTCGGACACGAGATCATTCCGGCCGCAATCGGTACCCGGGCTGTCTACTCATACATGTTCGATGGCTACTGGGAAGATATCGGGACGATCGGCAGCTTTTATAACGCCAATCTCTCCCTGGCAAGACCGAACCCTCCATTCGAGTTCTTCCACCACGGCAGGGCCATCTATACCCATCCCCGCTATCTGCCGGCTGCCCGTGTGAGATCGGCAACCATCAGGGATGCAATCCTCGCTGATGGCTGTGACCTTGAGGCCTGTACCATCTCAGACAGTGTGGTCGGTGTACGATCGATCCTGCGCAAAGGTGTGGAGATCGACGCCAGCGTTCTCATGGGAGCGGACGCCTACCCATCGATGAAACCGGGAGATTCCGACCTCCCCCCCCTCGGAATCGGTGAAGGAACGGTTATCAGAAGAGCCATCGTGGACAAGGATGCAAGGATCGGAAGAGATGTCCGGATCGAAGGCAGGGAGGGCGCTGAGAACCGGCATGAAGAGGATTACTCTGTCGTCGACGGGATCGTGGTGATCACAAAAAACGCCGTGATCCCCGACGGCACAGAGATCACGGCGTAACGCGCTGAAACAGTGCGAGTATCTGCTCAGACAGCTCCCTGTTCCATCTCCCCTGCATAGGTGCCATAGCGGGCCGCACCGTTCAACTTTGCACGGTGCAGGTACGCCTGTTGAGCGGCGGCGACATGTGCACTCTTCCCCTGCCACGCTTTCAGGATCGGCTCCTGCAGGGCCCTGCCATAGGAGAAGCTGAGTTCCCACGGCAGTTTCAAACCGAGTGCATTCATGGCATTGAGGTTCTCGGTCGCCTGAACGGGGGTCTGACCGCCGGAGAGGAATACGATGCCGGGTACCGCAGCCGGCACCGAGCGAAGGAAGCATTCGATGGTCGCCTCGGCGATCTGTTCCGGATTGGCCTGGATCGGGCATTCCTTCCCCGGAATAACCATGTTCGGCTTCAGGATGGTACCTTCCAGGAACACCTGGTGTTCATGGAGGGCATCGTACAGTCGGTAGAGAGCGGCCTCGGTCACTTCACCGCACTGCTCAAGTGTGTGTCCCCCATCCATCAGTACCTCCGGTTCCACGATAGGTACGAGGCCGGTCTCCTGACAGAGCGCGGCGTACCGCGCCAGCGCGTGCGCATTCGCGTCCAGACAGAACCGTGTCGGTATGCCCTCCCCGATCGTGATCACGGCCCGCCATTTGGCGAATTGAGCTCCCAGATCCCGGTACTCCTGGAGTCGTTCCCTCAGGCCGTCGAGTCCCTCGGTGATCTTCTCCCCGGGGAATCCCGCCAGATCCTTTGCTCCCTTGTCAGGTTTGATGCCCGCAATGATACCTCTGCTTCTGAGGGCCTCGGCGAAGGGGACGCCGTCACCGGTACTCTGGCGCAGTGACTCATCGAACATGATCACTCCGCTGATGAATTCCTCCGCACCATCGGTGGTGAAGAGCAGGTCACGGTAGGCACGGCGATTCTCTTCGGTGGATTCTGTACCGATCGTGTCGAAACGTTTCTTGATCGTTCCGGTGCTCTCATCGGCGGCAAGGATCCCCTTTCCGGGGGCGACCATGGCACTGGCAATGGCTGAAAGCTCGTTCGTGTTCTTCACAATAAACCTCAACACTGTTTTGGGTGTAATCGGCCTGTGGCATACCCATGCCGATTGCATGGAGCGCGTTGCGAATCAGACAAATTATCGATATCACGGCAGTCGGTCAAATCCTGTAATTGTCTTAATCGTCTGATCGACATCTAACGGTTATCTCTCTTACTCCCCTTCGGTGCCGGCTGCACTCTGATCATCAGGGGAGTGAGAACCGCCACTATCATGGCCGCTCGCCCCTCAATGAACAGATTGGCCCCGAAACCAAGCGCATCATAAAAAAGGAACTCCATGGGAACCCAGATCGCGGCAGCTGCCGCGGCCGAGATAACGGCTGTTGTACGACCGCTCAGTGGCGACTGTTTAAGGGCGAGGTATGCCCCGAAGACACCTGTTGCTGATGCAACAATCGCGGGAACGAGCACCAGGTAACTGGCACCTGGTGCGAACATCCCGAGCAGAAGGCTCAGTATCGTCCACCACAGCCATACCCCGAGCCACATTTCCCACGCTTTTGTGACCCCCAGTTTAGGCGCAAGCTTCGGAACCACGAGGATCGCCCATACCAGAGCCAGAAGCCAGAACGCGATGGCGATGAAGAACGCGCCATCCATCCATTGTGAGGTGATACCGCCGAGCAGGAAGAGAAGCTTGTTGAGACCCCAGCCACAGAGAACGGCACCCGCAACGATGATGACCCAGAGCACACACGCTCCGGCTACGCCGGATGACTCGATCAGTTCCATGCGAAGGAGCTTCCGGAGGGTGAGGATGATCAGCAGTACGAGCAGGAGGGCGTATCTCATGGTCTCCGGTTCAGGCCATTTCACCACAACATAACCGAACAGATCGAAATAGACGTGGCGCCCGGAAGATCTTTCGGTCAGGTCGCTCCACCCCAGAGCCCTGACGAGAGCCAGCGCATTCTCACCATGATGCTGGACACTCGAAAGAGAGATATTCTGAAAGTTGTCATGTTCGGTGTGGTAGTTTTCTCCACCACCAATGAACGCGAAGTTGTACCCCTCATAACCGTTCTGCTTGAAGATCGTGAAATCGGTGTCGTTCGGCATTCGCTTGTAGATCTCATAGAAGAGTGAACTGGTGGCGGGCTGCTCGACTACCTCGGCGTACGTATCCATGAGCCACCCGCTCTCGGCGCTGGTCTCGAACATGAGACTCGGGCCTGAGATACCGCGCGCGTCCAGGTTCACCACAACACTGTTCCCGGGAAAATCGTACTCTTCCACAAAGGCCCGTGCCCCCACCAGTCCCGTTTCTTCGGCATCGGTCAGCAGAAAGATGATGTCATTGAGGGGTGGGCTCGTCTCCTTCAACAATCGTGCGATCTCGAGTATGGCCGCAACACAGACTCCGGCGTCAGAGGCTCCTGGACCATCCGGCACGGAGTCGTAGTGTGAGAGAAGCACTACCGCGGGCCCGTCAATGGATCCATCGAGCCGGGCAATGACATTCGAGACCGTCACCGGGCCCCGCCTCATCTCGATCGTCGCATGCTGGACCTCGGGAACATATCCGAACGATTCGAGATGGGAGACGATCCGGTTGCGCACCACGGCATGCTGAGAACTGCCGACGGGATGCGGGATATTGTCTCCCACGAGGTTTTCAAGGATGGGCAATGCCCGGAGCGCCGAAAAGAGCTGCGGGTCAGACCCGGTCGGTCTCGGTTCGGGCGGCTCATATCTGATGAGACCGATATAGCCGATGAGCAACAGGAACGCAAAGGCTGCTGCAAGTCCGACGGGACGGGCACTGTGATTGTCATTCGATCGGGACATGCACACTCTTTCTGAGCTGGTGAGCCGTTTTACGACCTGATATGAGCCGCAGCCGCTTCACATGCTTCGAAAAGCCACTGGAGGTGCTCATCGGTGTGCTCTGTGGTGATCGCGCCCAGTCCGTGCATGACGTGGACCCGTCCGAGGAGCAGGGCGAGTTTCAACACCTGTTCACGCCGCTCCACATCGCAGACCGTCGGATCCCATACCTGTTCGGGAGAAATGATCTGGAGCTGTTCATCAATGGGAAAGTGGACCATCGCTACCGAACTGTCCGGGACGACTTCATTGCCATATCCGGTACAGATGACGGAAACCCCTCCGCGATCGAAGGCTTCTTCCACACCCCTTCGCATCTTCTCACCCATCCTCCCCAGCCTCGGATAGATCTCATCTTCGTTGGCGGCAAGGTGCTTCACCGTCGTATAACCCGCGAGCAGGGAGGCGGGGTGAGCCGAGAAGGTGCCGCCATCGAATTTCACTCTGCGTCCGCTCTCCGGACCGCAGAGGCGCATGATCTCTTCCCGCCCGGCAACAACGGCCAGCGGCATACCGCCCCCGACAATCTTGGCATAGGTAGAGAGTTCCGGCTCGATCCCGTAGAGGGTGTGTACTCCTCCGGCGCGGAACCTGAATCCGGAGATGATCTCATCCAGGATCAATGCCGCACCGTACTGCAGCGTCAGGTCGCGCGCGGCATGGAGGTATTCAGCCGTAGCCGGCATGAAGCCTCCCATACCCATCCACGGTTCGAGGATGAAACAGGCGATCTGGTCCCCATGCTGCCTGAAGATCTCTTCAAGATTTTCGGTATCGTTGTAGCGGGCAACCAGTACACGATCCATCATGTCCTGGGAGAGCCCCTCCGTCTCCGGATGATCGTAACCATCACGGAAAGAGACTCCCTTGAAAGTCAGCGCCTGGGCTCCCTGCCATCCCCCCCCGATCTTCAGGATCAGCGATCTGCCGGTAAAAGCTCTCGCGAGCATGATCGCGTACTGGTTGGCAAGCGCACCGCTTGTCGTGAACCTGATCCTCTCA
This sequence comes from bacterium, assembly GCA_025774615.1. Lineage (GTDB taxonomy): Bacteria > Blakebacterota > Blakebacteria > Blakebacterales > Blakebacteraceae > Blakebacterum. Next base: position 1,159 of record JALGVQ010000021.1, on the reverse strand, counting down.
GCGCCGATCTGCCGCTGCAGCAGTTCCGCGAAGTCTATCTGCAGGCTGTCAACGAGCCCGCTCTGGAGGCCATACCCATTCTCGAGTCCATGGATGAGCGCTTCCGTGACGACTGGTGGATTGTGGCCGAGGATGTTCGTGTAGTGGCCCTGCCAGAAGTCGAGGATCTCCCGGCCATCACCGTCGGTCACCGTGGCACCTCTGGATTGTGTTATCCGGAACGGGGCCGGGCTGAAAAGACGGAGGCTGTGACTGCCTCCGTGGATGAGCGAATCCGCGGATCGTGTCAATTCCAGGCCGGCATGCGGGTACGCCTCGAGATAGAGTCGGCTGAGGTGATCAAGCAGTCTGGCGTTGTCGCTCATAGGCTCTCCTTCGTCCGCGTGAAGTGTACCTGTCGGCACAGCCGGTGTCACGCACTGGTCTGAAGGAGAGACCCATTACCGGTCGGGTCTGGTCGGGTCTGGTCTCAGCGGATGAAGGTGCCCTCGCGGATCTCCCTTAAGGTCTCTTCTATCTCTTCACGTGTATTCATGACAAAGGGGCCGTACCGCGAGATCGGTTCACCGATCGGAAAACCCGAGACAAGCAGGAATCGGGCGGATCGTTCAGAAGTGCGGGCGGTGATGATATCGCCATCCTCGAAGAGAACGAGTCCCGGGCTCTCTACTGTCCCGTCTACCGTCCCGGTTGGTGTCCCGCTCTCAGCGTCGTCCCCGAATAACCCCTGCCCCTCGAACAGGTAGGCAAAAACGTTGTGTCCTCTCTTTACCGGGCAGGAGAAGGATGCTCCGGCCGGCATCGAGATGTCGAGGTAGGAAGGATCGGCGAAGATATCGGTCACCGGCCCCGTCACATCATCCACTTCGCCCGCGATCACTCTGACCGAAACACCACCCACCTGCTCCACCACCGGTATCTTTTCTGATGAGATCTCCTGGTATCGCGGTTCGGTCATCTTCAGATCCGCCGGGAGGTTCACCCACAGCTGGAATCCCTCCATGCCATTCTCCGCGGCCAGGGGCATTTCCTCGTGCATGATCCCCCGCCCGGCCGTCATCCACTGAACATCACCAGGCCCAATCGTCCCCTCATTCCCCAGACTGTCCCGGTGCGTCACTTCACCCTTCAGGATATAGGTGACCGTCTCTATCCCCCG
>JALGVQ010000180.1 GCA_025774615.1 bacterium | reverse complement strand
GTTCTGATGAGAGTCAAGGTAGGCACCCATCCCGCTGCAGGTATGATTCAATTCTTGCCAGTCCAGGTAATCAGCGAATGACACCGCACCTGATCCCTGCTCCTCCGTCCATTCACTGATGAAGATGAGACGGTCCGAGTCGGGCAGGGGAAGGGGGTTGAGATACACAGTCTTCAGCACACAGAAGACGGCAGTGTTGATACCGATACCGAGGGCCAGAACCACCGTCACTACCGTTGAGAAACCTCGGTCGCGATATAATGATCTGAGAGAATGGCGTAGATCCCGAAGTGTATCAGTAAGCAGGAATCCCCGTTGCTGCTGTCTGACTTCCTCCTTCCAGTGTTCAACCATCCCGAATTCCCGACGCGCCGCGATACGTGCCTCTGCAGGATCGAGACCGCGTTCCTGATATCGCTCAGTCAGATGATCGAGGTAGAACTCCATCTCTTTGTCGAGGTCCTGTTCCAGTCCTTTCCGACGGAAGAGTACCTCTTTCACCTGGTGAAATCCCGAAAGGAGTGACATCGATTCAGCCTTCCTGAGGTCGCAGTTTGAGGATTCCGTTCATGGCCCCGGCCACACGTTCCCATTCCCTGATCTTCTCTTCCAGCTGTCGACGTCCAGAGTTCGTCAGCTGGTAATATCTGGCGCGGCGGTTGTTCTCGGTCGTTCGCCATTCAGACTTGATCTGACCTTTTCGCTGCAACCTCTGGAGAGCAGGGAAGAGGGCTCCCTGGTGGATGAGGAACACTCCCTTCGAAAACTGCTCGATTCGAATCGCCATTCCCCAACCATGCATCGGTTCCAGATCGAGTGCTTTCAGGACGAGAAGGTCAAGAGTACCCTTCATCAGGTCGATTCTCTCTGCTGCCATACATTGCCTCCCGTGTAACTTCATATGACATCTTCATACGTTATAAAGGAGTGAATGTTTCACAATATCTCTCTCAGTGAAGTGAGTGTCCAATCACTCATTTCTTAAGACTGTCACTGCCTCAATTTTCCTGGCATGTCGAGCGGGAAAATAAGTAGCCATCAGGGCAATCGAGAGGAGAGCCATGGTGATGAAAACGTATAATGCAGGACCAGGTGTCTGCACATTCGGCAATTTGGACTCAAGTAATCCCGCGAGAGAGAAGGCGCCAATCAAACCGGCGATGATTCCGCCGATGATGACAGACAGGTAGTTCAGGAGTATTTCCCGAACCACTCGATTCGGATTGGCTCCCACCGCAATACGGATTCCGATCTCTCGTGATCGACGGGATACGCTGTAGTCAACGATGCCATACAGGCCGATGAGAGCCAGCAGCAGTGCGATGATACCGAAGAGCTCCAGGACATTCATCTGGAAGCGTTGTCCCGCCACAGATTCCCTGATCAGGTCACCCACTGTAACAGCAGTGGGTGGCGGAAGGCTCGGATCGAGATCGTTCAGGATCGTCTGAACTGAGGTGGAGTGTTGGGCAGGCTCACCGGTACTCCTGAGCAATAAAGTTCTTCGATTACCCCCCGGATTCTGGGAAAATGGTCGATAGATCTGGTTCATCGGTGGAGAATCCAATCCCCGGTGAATCACCTCTTCAACCACTCCGATTATGGTGAGCCAGGGGGCTGATGTACGACTTCCAAACCGTATGCGATGACCGACTGGATTGCACTCCGGAAAGAACCGGTTTGCCATGACCTCATTCACGATAACGACTGGTAATCCTTCACCACTGTCGCGTTCGTCAAAGTCCCGACCGACAGGGAGGAATATCCCCATGGTTTCGAAATACCCGGGGTCCACCAACTGGATATCGACGTAATCATCATTCTCGGGAATTTCAACGATGCCTTCAATGGTGATGCGACTGTCGCCCCAAGACCCTGAAAAGGGTGTAAAAGCAGCGGTGGAAGCGCGCTCGATGCCGGGAATGACCTCAAGACGTGCTCGAAATTCTTCATAGAACCTCTGCTGGGAAGCGGGGTTGTAGTACCTGGTCTGGGGGAGCTGGAATTCGACTGCAAGTACATGTTCGACATCCAGGCCTGTCTCAACACTCACCAGGCCGAGGTAGTTCTGCACCAGTGAACCACTCAGTATGAGCAAAACCAGCGTAATGCTGATCTGTGTGCCAATCAACAGGCGCATGAAACGAACACGACGCAAACCACCAGTATAACCGCGACCAGCAACCTGAAGACCTTCTCGGTGGCGTCCCCGGATGACTCGCAGGACGGGAACAAGACCTATCAGACCGCCTACTCCGATGGCCAACAGCAGACTGACGGCAACAACAGGCAGATCGATGCCTATCTGCTCCTGAAGGGGTATCGAGCCGGGAACCAGGGCCAGAAGGGTGCGGATTGCCGGAGTGGCAAAAAGGAGCCCTGTTCCACCACCGAGAAGTCCGAGGATCATAGTCTCGGTCAGTATCTGCTCGATAAGATGTCCGCTCCCTGCGCCAAGGGCTGAACGGATTGTGAAATCCCGGGTTCGACCTGCAGCCCGGATGAGCACCAGACTCATCACGTTGAAACAGGCGATCAACAGTACGGCCAGGACAGCGAGCTGAAAGAAGAGAAGTACCGGTCGAGAACGTGCCACCAGTGAGTCATGCAGGGACATTGCGGCGAGAGGCACCACTCTCGCTTCCTGATCCTCAGCGGCGGGGATCACCCATTCTTCCTGGTTGATATACTCTTTGATCTGGGAGAGGCTGTAACCATCCAACATCCGGGCTATGGGATTGAGGTAGAATATGGAACGCCCCCGCATGGCATGTGCCAGCGATTCCCAGAATTGCATGCCCTGAACAGGAAAAGCGAACGCCTCCGGCATGATTCCCTTTATGATATATTGGCGTTCATCGACCAGCAGAGACTCCCCGAGGATCCCGACATCCCCTGCAAACCGCGTCATCCAGTAATCATAGCTCAGCAGAAGTGCTCCCCGAGCACCTTCGATATCATCATTTTCAACGAAACCCTCACCAAACAGGGGCTGTACCCCCAGGATCTGAAACAGATTGGCGCTTATATACGCTCCGGTAATCTGCTCGGACTCCCCACCTGCCACCATTGTTCGTGAGTTGCTACTCCAGACACCGATATCTTCAAAAACCTGCTGTCGCAGACGAAGATCCTCGTAGACGGGAAACGAAACGGTCTCATATCCCCTGGCCAGATCTCTACTGACAGCAATCAACTGATCGGCATCTTCATAAGGAAGGGGGCGCAGAATAACACCATGCAGGATGGAGAAGACAGTAATCGTTGCGCCCAGTCCCAGCGCCAGAGTGCCCAGAACAGTAAGTGTCCAGAGAGGCTGACGGAGCAGGGATCGCAGGGCAATTCGAAGATCACGGGTATGCATGGAGAAACCCCTTCCTGACGGGAATTATTTGTCCGCCATATGTTTTGCAACAGTTGAAATGAGTCTGTTGATGATGTCCACGTGGCAGGCATAGATATTGTCGTTTTCAAGAAGTGCGATACTTACACCGTACTCAGGCAGATAGGCGATGATTGCGATGTAGCCGACAACTGAACCGGTATGACCAATGACCTCTACATCTCCACCTACCATGTCACTGAATTCTGTTATCCCCAGACCATACCCGCTCATGGATATTTCCCCCGAAATCGAGTAATTGAAATCAAGCATTTCATTCAGTGAGGCCTGGCTGAGAACCTGTCCCTGAAAGAGTGCATCAGCCCATAGTACGAGGTCCTTTGCAGTGGAATACATCCCCCCCGATGTCCAGGTCATGCTTTCATACCCCATCCGAGGGAAACTGGATGAGATGTCATCCCAGGTACCATTCTCATCGAAGTCATACCAGGGGTGAGCAATGTTTGGAGGAAGGGATTCCTCCTGAGCCAGGAATGTCCGATCGAGATCAAGAGGGTCCAACAGTCGATCCCTGATGGCAGCAGACACAGATGAACCTGTAGCATTCTCAATAATCCTGCCGAGAAGCTTGTACCCTGTATTTGTATAGTGCCAGCCTTCTCCCGGGGAGAAGTATGGTTCGCTCAGGAAACGATCCAGGATCTCGTCAAGGGTCCAGATACGCGTTGGAACAGCGTAGATGGAATCCCAGAGAGCCGGATTCTCATTAACATTAAAAATCCCACACGTATGATTCAGCATCTGAGCAATGGATATCGTGGGATCGATATCGTCATGGTCCGGCAACCACATTGACAGAGGATCATCAATCGAGAGGATTCCTTCCTCAGCCAGCCTGAGTGTCAAAGCAGCGATATATGTTTTTGTGACACTTCCGACGCCAAATGTCATATCGGCTGTCATCGAAACACCCTGATGAGACTTGCCACTCGCGCCAAGCCAGATATCCTGCCCCGGAAGGAGAACTGCCGCCGACACACCAATACCATGTTGGCTGTAACGTCCAATATTTAGTGCGGTCTGGAGATCATCTGCCAGGGTTGGGTCGATTCCGGTCGGTGCCTTATCCGAGCAGGAGACGAGGGCGATGGTACTGACTACGATCAGGATCATGGTGATGATGGATCTGCAGTTTTTCATGTATTAAGGCCTCACTTGCGTATTTGAATGCCGCATTACCTCAGCCAGTGGCAGGGAGTATGAAATCGACGAGGAGCCTGGTGGTCAGATCTATATCAACACCTCCTACAATCCCGTAATCCGTTGTTGTGACCAGGATCATCTGTTCTGAATGGAAACTTTCTTCCGTGTCTATACGTATAGACTGTCTGTATGTTTCCCTGAAGGCTGTCGATAGGAAGAATAATGAAGAGAACAACTACAATCCTGCTGCTGTTCCTGATCTCCCAACCTCTCCAGGTAAAGGCTCAGTCGCAGAGTAATACCTCGAAGACCGGCATAGCGATCGGGTATACCAGTTCAACATTTGTCGGTGGTGAGACTCCAGGTAAGGGGCTGAAGAGAATGCCCGGATTCATGGTCGGTGGGATTCTTGAATATCAGATCAGTGAACGGCTGGCCATGCATTCAGAAGCTCTACTTCTCACAAAGGGTGGCCAGGTGAATACCGTCGGGGAGTTCTATCTGCCGAATAGTTTCATATATCTTCAGATTCCCCTGTCATTACGACTGGCCTTCTACCCCGGCAAATCAGTCCAACCGTTCCTTCTCGGTGGACCGGTAATCGGCTTCAAGATCCTGGCATTCAATAGTGTTGGAGTATTGGATGATGTGCAGAATCTCGATATCGGATTGAACCTGGGTGGTGGTGTCTCATTCGGGAAGCTCCAGTTTGAACTACGATTTGACCGAAGCCTCCGGAGTTTTGATGCAAGCGCCGAACAGAGTGAGTTGAAGAATCACACCATGACAATACTCGTAAAGGTACTGTTCCGATGATCAAGTCACTGAAAACAGGAAGCCGTTCACTATCGATCACCGGACTGGCACTGCTCCTTGCTGTCAGCTCTTTTCCCTCATCTGCATTGGGACAGTTCTATGGCGGTTGTACCGTGTTCAGCGCCGCCAGAAATAGTGAAATCCTGGCTGCCTCCAACAGGGA
>JALGVQ010000020.1 GCA_025774615.1 bacterium | reverse complement strand
CACGGATCCTCACCTCCCTGGCTCGCGGGACGCCTTCGCGCCGTGGGGCTGAGGCCGATCAACCTGATCGTGGATATAACGAATTACATCATGATGGAGATCGGACAGCCGCAGCATGCGTTCGATCTGCGGCGCATCGCCGATGGCTCGATCGTGGTCCGCCGTGCTCACGAAGGGGAGGGGCTGAGGACCCTCGATGAGGAGATGCAGACCCTCAATCCCGAGATCCTTCTCATAGCCGATCCGGAGCGCGCGTTGGCTGTTGCCGGTGTTATGGGGGGGCATGATTCAGAGATCAGCGGGGATACGACAGACATCCTGCTGGAGAGCGCTCACTTCGATGCGGTCAGGGTCAGTATCGGCGGCAGTCACCTTGGTATTGTAACCGAGAGCAGGAAACGATTCGAGCGGGGCACCGATCCGACCATGCCGGGCAGGGCCGCTGACCGGGCGGCACGAATGATCGCAGAGCTGGCAGGTGGAGAAGTAGCTGCGGGGCTCGTCGAGCAGGTCGCACCAGGAGCGCTGGAATCCCGTGTGGTGATGGTTCGGAAACCATGGATCGATGGGCTTCTCGGAGTCTCCATTCCCGAAGAGAAAGCGATCGGTATCCTCGAGCGACTGGGATTCGGGACTCAAACTGGTGAAGAAGCGGGGAATTGGCAGGTGACCGTACCGCCATGGCGGCCCGACGCCACCGGAGAGGCCCACGTCGCGGAAGAACTGGCCCGTGTCTTCGGTTATGACGAACTGGGCAGTGATACTTCTCTCTCTGGTTCTGCGCCGGCAGGTTCCACGCCACGCCAGATATTGCGGCGGAATATCAGGGAAACGCTCGTGCCTCTCGGCTTCTATGAGGTCATTACCGACTCACTGGTGGCGAGAGACGCCTGTCATCCCATCCTGCCGGACATCGAGCCGGTTGTTCTGGCAAATCCTCGAGGTGAGGAGAGTTCGGAACTGCGACGTGATCTCCTCCCAGGGGTACTGAAGACCCTGGCCTGGAACGTACGCCATCAGATCTCCGATGTGCGCATATTCGAGATCGGGATGATCCACCATACTGAAGAAGGGGCCGCGAGAGAGTGTGAATGGATCGTGGGCGCTCTCCATGGAACCCGCAGGGCTGAGATCTGGGATGAACCCGACTCCCGGACCGACTGGTTCGATCTGACAGGACTTGTAACCGCTTTGTTCAGATCCCTCAATCTTGACACTCCCCGGGCACTTCCCTACGATGGACCGGCGCTCGTGAAGTCAACCGGCGCTCTGCTCGTGGACGATGAGGAGAATGAACTCGGTTTCGCGGGCAGGATCGCCGCCAGGCTCGAAGAGAATCTGGGACTTTCAGAACCAGTCTGGGTCTTCGGATTCAGGCTCGATATACTCGAAGCGGGGAGACATCCCGTGGGCAGATATCAGGGGCTTCCCCGGTTCCCCGCGGCAGATCGGGATCTCTCGGTCATCCTGCCACTCGATGCAGAGATCGGTACGATCCTCAACCGGCTGCGGGAAGAGAAACGGGTTGAAGACGTCAGGCTGACTGAGGAATACGCGGGCGAACAGATTCCTGCGGACAGGAAGAGTGTACTCCTCTCATTGCGCTTGCGCGATATTGGGAATACCATGTCTGATAGTGATTTGGATGAAATACTTAAGAAACTGATCAAGATACTTGAGAACGAGTTTGGAGCCCGCCTGAGAACCTGATCTCAGAAACGGTTCCAGATCGAACCTGGCAGAGGCTTGGCCATGGCCGGATCACGCATGAAACCACTCGATGATCTTGAAAAACAGATGGACGCAATCCTCAAGGAACTTGAGAAATCGCGGAAGAACCGGAAAAAGACAGAGGATCGACTGCAGGAGATGGAAGCCGAATTCAACAGCCAGGTAAAGGAACTCGAACGCCTTCGCCGTAAAGCCGGCGACATCTCAGGAGAGCTGGATCTCAGGTATCGCAAGAAGCGTGAGGAGATCCAGAGCCGACTCACGAATGTGCTGGCCAGACTGGAATCGCTGTAGATCATGAGCGTTAAAGTCACCATCTACGGAACGGAATACCCGGTCAAGGGAGAGGCTGATTCCGATTACATCCAGGAAGTAGCCGCGTATGTGGACGGGAAGATGAAGGAAGTTGCCGAAAGCCTCAGTGTCAAATCGACTACGAAGGTGGCGATACTGGCAGCCCTTAATATCACTGACGAACTCTTCCAGCTGAGAGGTTCCAGTGAGAACGAGATCGAGGAGTACGAAGACCGTCTGACCCTGCTCGCTGATCGGGTGCGGAAGGGACTTGCCGGAGAGTGATCCCGGTATGCCCGACCGAACCGTCATCCCGACCGAACCACCGCCTGAATACCTGCGAGGAACACGAATGACCAGAATCCTCTTCATCGGCGATATCATGGGCAGGATCGGGCGTCGCGTCACGGCCTCCTGGCTGAACGACAAAGCGGGTGACGGTCAATATGATCTCATCATCGCCAACGGTGAGAACGCCGCCGGCGGTTTCGGCATCACCGAACGGGTCGCACAGGAACTCTTCGCGCTCGGGATCGATGTCATTTCTGGTGGTAATCACTCCTTCGACAAGCGGGAGGTTCTCGGCTTCCTCAACGATGAGCCACGCCTGCTCCGTCCCGCAAACTATCCCCCCGGCGTGCCGGGCAAGGGCATATGGAGTGGAAAAGCCGGAAATGGTGCCCGGGTGGCAGTCCTCAACCTCCAGGGGAGGGTGTTCATGCGGGGCCTCGACGACCCCTTCAGGGCCGCTGATACGCTCCTTGAGGAGTTGGAAGAGCAGGCGGATATCATCATCGTGGACTTCCACGCTGAAGCGACGAGTGAGAAGGTCGCCTTTGGCTGGCATCTCGACGGGCGGGTATCGGGAGTGCTGGGTACCCACACGCATGTTCAGACAGCCGATGAGCGCATTCTGCCCGGCGGTACCGCATACATCACCGATGTGGGTATGACCGGCCCCCTCGATTCGGTGATCGGTGTGCGCACCGAGGACGCGTTGAACCGATTCAAGCTCGGCATCATGAACCGATTCCAGGTCGCGAACGGCGATCCCTGTTTTTGCGGAGTCACGCTGGAGGTGGATGAATCAACCGGTTTTGCGACAACAATCAACCGGCATCGCGTTCCGCTGGACCCGAACGCGGCAACAGATGAACCAGCAGAAAAGGCTATGGAATGAGCGCTTCGCTGATCGACGGGAAAAAGGTTGCCGCTACAATACGGGAGGAAGTCGCCTCAGGAGTGCAGCAACTCAGGGAACAGGGGATCACACCGGGACTGGCGACGGTCCTGCTCGGTGATGATCCCGGGAGTCGTTCTTATGTCGGGATGAAGAAAAAGGCCTGCGAGGATCTCGGAATCAACTCGTTCGCCGAGGAACACCCGGCCGATATGCCGGAAGCCGATCTCCTGGCACTCGTGGCAAGGTTGAATGAAGATCCGGCCGTGCACGGTATCCTTGTCCAGCTTCCTCTACCCGGGCATATAGATGAACAGAAGGTGTTGCTGGCAATCGACCCGATCAAGGATGTCGACGGGTTCCATCCCGACAATGTCGGCCGCCTGATGGTGGGACAGCCCCGGTTCTCTCCCTGTACGCCGGCCGGAATCGTGGAACTCCTTCAGCGTTCAGACAACCCGCCCTCTGGGAAGCACGTGGTGGTAGTAGGGCGCAGCAACATCGTCGGCAAGCCGGTAGCCATGCTTCTGATGCAGAAGAATGATCGGGCCAACGCCACGGTGACCGTCGCGCACAGCCGAACAGAGAACCTTCCTGATGTCGTTCGGAGCGCGGACATCGTTATCGCGGCGATCGGCAGCCCCCGGTTCATCAAGGCGGAGTGGCTGAAACCGGGCGCGGTTGTAATCGATGTAGGCAGTAACCGGGTGGAGGACGCGACCCGGGAAAGAGGATGGCGCATGGTCGGAGATGTTGATTTTGAGGCGGCCCTGGAAGTTGCCTCCGCCATCACACCTGTACCCGGGGGAGTGGGGCCGATGACCATTACCATGCTGATGGTCAATACCCTCCAGGCCGCCAGGATGATCCACGGTATCCACTAGTGTCGTCCGACCCTGGACAGCCCTCCCTGTTCGACCAGTTGGATACTACTGTTCCCTCCGCACCTGAAACGCCCGGGATGACCGCCTCGATACTCACGGTAGAAGAACTCAATCGCACAGTCCGTAACCTCCTTCAGGATGAGGTCGGCACCGTCTGGGTCGAAGGCGAACTGAGCGGAATCAAATACTATCGAACGGGTGGGCGGGCCCGTGTGTACGGAACTCTCAAGGACAGCAAGGCGGAGGCCCGGATTGTCATCTGGGATGAAACGGTAGCTTCGCTCCGTTTCGACCTGGAAGACGGTATGAAGGTGCAGGTTCAGGCCGAAGTGACCCTCTATCCCCAGCGCGGCCAGTACCAGCTGGTCATCAGGCAACTGAAGCCTGCAGGAATCGGAGAGCTGGAACTGGCGTTCCAGAAGCTGAAGGAGAAACTGGCGGGGGAGGGACTCTTCGACGAGGAGCAGAAACAGTCGATACCTGATTTCCCCTTCAGGGTCGGGGTCGTGACCAGCATGCAGGCAGCAGCTCTTCAGGATTTTCTCGACATCACCGAGCGTCGGAACCCCGCGCTGGAGATCGTTATCGCTCCTTCCCGGGTTCAGGGAGAGGGCGCTGCCGCAGAGATCGTGGCGGCACTCGAGTCTCTGCAGAAGGCCACGGGTATTGAATGTATCGTTCTGACCCGGGGTGGCGGGAGCCTTGAGGACCTGTGGCCGTTCAATGAAGAGATCGTGGCCCGGGCTGTCGCGGCCTGTACGATACCAGTCGTATCGGCTGTCGGTCATGAGATAGACTGGACGATCTGTGACTGGGTCGCCGACCAGCGCATGCCGACACCGAGCGCAGCCGCTGAGCTGGTTGCCTGGCCCGCCGATCTCTGGAGATCACGTATCGGTGAACTCGGTGAGAGGAGTGCCGGAGCAATCGGTCAGCAACTGTCGGTGCTGCTCGAGCGGGTAGACTGGTTCACTCGCGCACACGGATTCCAGCGGATGAGCGCGCGGATCCGTGAGCAGACCCAGAGAACGGATGAGGCTCTGCGAATGCTCCCGACGAGCCTGCGGTTGAGGGCAGAGGTAGCCGACAGTCGCATGCGGAAATCAGCGGCAAGCCTTTCGCGTACCATGGCAGCACACCTGGAGCGGAGCACTTCCGTACTCGATCAGCTCCGGAGAACGATCGACGCCCTGGGTCCCCTGTCGGTTCTGCAAAGGGGTTACGCGATTGTGCGCCGGCCCGAGGGTGGAGCCGTAGTGCTGGCCGCTTCGGAGCTGGAACAGGGAGATGCTCTGGAGGTCTACCTGAACAGAGGGATGGCGGGCGTGCGGGTCGAGAGTACAGGTCCCGGGCTCGAGGCAACGGACCCGGACAGCGACGCTCAACCTGAAGGGAATGAGAGATGAGCAGGGAGAAGACATTCAATATACCGGACTCCTTCGAGGAACGGATCGAGCGGCTCGAGAAGATCGTCGGAGATCTCGAAGAGGGGGAAGCTCCACTCGAGGAATCGCTGAACATCTTTGAGGAGGGGATCGCGTTGGCGAAGGCATGCCAGGGACAGCTCGAGGAGGCCCGGGAGCGGGTCACGGTTCTGCTGGAATCGGCCGAGGGAGACGTGATCAGTACGGAACCTGTGTCGGAAAAAGAGTAATCAGGATGCCAGTAGAAGAGAAAATAGACAGCTTTCTGGAAGAAGTCAGGGGTCTGTGCGACCCGCATCTTGAGGATATCCTCACACCCGGTGCCCGACACGCCGCCGTGATCTACGAGGCGATGCAGTACAGTGTGTTCGCCGGCGGGAAGCGATTCCGGCCGGCGCTGGTACGAGCCGCGGGGGAGGTATTCGGCGCCGAGGAGCGGGCGATCCTCGATGTGGCGTGCGGAGTCGAACTGATCCACACCTATTCTCTCATCCATGATGATCTGCCATGCATGGATGACGATGACCTCAGAAGAGGGAAACCGACGCTGCACAAGGTGTTCGGTGATGGTATAGCTGTGCTCGCTGGAGACGCGCTATACGCACTGGCACTCGAGGTGATCGCTCGGAGCGGTACGCTGAAGATCGTGGAAGAAATGGCCAGAGCCACGGGAACGGAAGGCATGATAGGCGGACAGGCAGCTGATATCCTGTTCGAGGGGAAAGAGATCACTGCCGCCGACCTGGAGTTCATCCATACGCACAAGACCGGTTCACTCATAGCTGCCTGTCTTACCAGTGGAGCCAGGCTGGGTGACGCAACGGCCGATGAGGTAGACCAGATCCGCATATTTGGTGCGGCAGTCGGGCTGGCATTCCAGATCGTGGATGACGTCCTCGATGAGACCGGTGATTCGATAATCCTCGGGAAAAAGGCCGGCGCTGATCGGGAGAGAGACAAGAACACCTACCCGAAGATCCACGGACTTGAGAATTCACGACACATGGCTCTGACACTGGTCGAGAGCGCTAAAAACGAATTGGTGCTCCCCGGACGCGACACTATCATTCTCAACCTGCTGGCGGATTTTGTGGTCCAGCGAGTCATGTAATACCGCCGGCACCGGCCGACTGCACAGATTTCTTACCGGGATGCGGGGGGTGAGCAGTACCTGCAAGGAGGTTTGCGCGTTTCATGTCGATCCTCAATACCATCGACTCTCCGGCTGACCTGAAATCCCTCACATCCGAGGAGCTCGGGCAGCTTGCCGGCGAGGTCCGGGAATTCCTGATCGAGACACTATGCCAGACCGGTGGACACCTCGCTTCCAACCTCGGTGTGGTCGAGCTGACACTGGCTCTTCACCAGGTATTCGATTCGCCGATCGACAAGATCGTCTGGGATGTCAGTCACCAGTGTTACGTGCACAAGCTGCTGACCGGACGAAGAGATCGCTTCGAGGGACTGCGTCAGTATGGCGGATTGAGCGGATTCACACTCCGGACCGAAAGTGAGCATGACCCCTACGGCGCAGGACATGCATCGACAGCCATCTCCTCGGCCATCGGACTGGCACGAGCACGAGACCACCTCGGACTCGATCATCATGTGATAGCCGTCATCGGTGACGGGGCCACGACGGGAGGGCTGGCGTACGAGGGAATGAACAACGTCGGCGCATCGGGCAGTGATATCCTGATCATCCTGAATGACAACGAAATGTCGATCTCGCCGAATGTGGGAGCCATACACGAGTACTTCACCACCGCCATTTCCAATCCGCTCTACAACAAGGTCAAGGATCAGCTGTGGGAAACCGTAGGCAAGGTTCCCGCGGTCGGAAAACCGTTCAGATCGGTAGCCCGAAAGGTCGACGAAACGCTGAAGAACCTGCTCGTACCGGGGATCATTTTTGAACGACTCGGGATCCGCTATTTCGGACCTGTCGATGGACACGACCTGGATGGACTGATCAGGCATCTCGGAGACATCAAGAACCTGACAGGTCCCAAGCTTCTTCATATCAGGACGGTGAAGGGGAAGGGGTATCAGCCCGCCGAGGATGATGCAGCGGTTTTCCATGGGATCGGGGCATTCGACAAGGATACGGGGTGTCGGGAACCCGGAGACGGTCCTCCGGCTTATACCAGCGTATTCGGTAGATCGCTGGTGGAAGAGTGCCGTCGCGATGAGCGGATCATCGGCATAACCAGCGCGATGCCGGCAGGGACAGGGCTCGATCTGCTGGAGGCAGAGATCCCGGAGCGGTTCTACGATGTCGGGATCGCCGAGGGTCATGCCGTCTGTTTCGCGGCAGGGCTTGCCGCCGAAGGGCTCAAGCCGGTCTGCGCGATCTATTCGACTTTCCTTCAGCGCGGATTCGACCAGATTATCCACGATGTGGCTCTTCAGAAACTGAACGTATTCTTCTGTATAGACCGGGGCGGGCTTGTGGGCGATGATGGTCCAACACATCATGGCAATTTCGATCTCTCCTACCTCCGCCTTATCCCCGATCTGGTCATCATGGCCCCGAAGGATGAGAACGAACTCGTCAACATGCTCAGGACCGGCCTGCTCTATGATGATGGCCCCATCGCCATGCGATATCCCCGGGGAAGTGGTGAGGGAGTCGAGATATCTGATGAACCGGTTGAGCTTCCTATCGGCAAGGGAGAGGTGCTTCGGGATGGCCTTGATGTAGTCATCCTCGCCGTCGGGAAAATGGTAGGCAGGGCAATGCAGGCCGCGGAGATTCTGAAGGGGAATGGTGTTGAGGCGACAGTGGTGAATGCCCGGTTTATCAAACCACTCGATACCGACATCATAGACCGTATTGCTGATGAGATCGGACACGTTGTGACGATCGAGGAGAATACCATCAGAGGCGGATTCGGGGCGGGCGTACTTGAATACCTCAGCGAGTCCGGACGCTACGGGGTCACCACCCTGTGTCTCGGACTTCCCGATTCATTCATCACCTACGGAACGATCGATCAGTTGCTTAAGGACCAGGGACTCGACCCGGAGGGAATTGCCCTTTCTATCGGGACTTTCCTCAAGAGTGGTGCCCTGAACATGAAATCCTTTCGGAGTGTGTGATGAGACTCGGCGTTATCGCAAATCTCAAGAAGCCTGAGCTTGGTGACACGATCAGGCGCCTCGCAAACTGGGCTGGCGACAATGATGCCGAACTCCTCATCGCGCCTGAAGTCATCGAGCATCTCCCGGTTCTCGCCGGAAGTGATATGATCACCGAAACACCTGAAGATCAGATGGCATCATCAGCTGACTTCCTGGTGGCGATGGGGGGGGATGGCACCATACTCGCGGCGATGCGTCATGCCCGCGGCAGTGATATCCCGGTCGTAGGGATCAATCTCGGAAGTCTCGGATTCCTTGCCGATACCTCACCTGACAACATCGAAAAGGTGCTCGATCATCTTTCAGCAGGCTCATATGAGATAGAAACCCGGATGACCCTGGAGGCGGAGATCAGAGTCTCCGGTGATGTTATCACTCTGAACGCGAGTAATGATATTGTGATCGACAAGGGTGATTACTCACGTGTTATCGATATCGACGCACACGTTGGAGGTGAATTCCTCCAGCGATATACCGGTGACGGGCTGATCGTCTCGAGCCCGACAGGATCGACTGCATATGCACTGGCCGCGGGCGGTCCGATCCTCGAGCCGACGATGGGAGCGCTGGTGGTCGTCCCGATCTGTCCCCACATGCTTGCGTTCCGTCCCCTGGTTCTGCCCGAGGAGAGCGAGATCGAGCTCAAGGTGACCAGCAAGCACGGCACGGCACTCGTGACCGGTGATGGACAGGAGCATGTCACGGTCGATAGTGGTGACACCATCATCGTGCGCCGGGGATCGTACCGTAACAGATTCGTCAGGAGTGGTATTGCATTGCCCTTTTTTGATGTTCTGCGCGGGAAACTGAAGTGGGGGTTCCGGGAACCCGCCGAGAGGAGCTGAATGCGCCTGGGCTGGAATGAAGATAAGGAACGGAAGGAGCGTGGGCCCTCTTTCTCGTTCGATGATGTACATGATCCAGAGGGTGAACTCCTTGAGGAACCGGAATATCTCACTGACCCCGGGGACAGCGATGACGGTTCTGACACTCCTGAAGCACCGAACGACCCGGAGGTGACGGCGGTCAGTGATGATCAGAGGAACACCGACGCATCAGAAAAAGAGGATGGGGACGCAGAAGTGTCGGATGATGAGGATAAGGACATCGGTGCGCCTGCAGATGAAGAGGGGGTTGACGGGACGTCTGATGATGATGAGGGAGGGGATGCCGAGGCGTCTGCGGATAAAGATGACTGTGAAGAGGTTGAAGAATACGAGGGTGGAGAGGCACCCGAGGGCGCGGATTCCATCGAATGGTATTACCAGAAGGGTAAAGAACTGGCAGCATGCGGTCGGGTCCATGAATCTGTCGAAGCGTATCGGCAGGTTCTGAACAGCGACCCCCTCCACGTGAAGGCCCGCAATAATCTTGCATTGGTATATGATTCCCTCGGTCTCTTCGACAAGGCATGCGAGGAGCTGAAGACAGCTCTCGATCTCGATACGAGAAATGTTGAAGTCAGGGCGAACCTGGGTGCTCTCCTGGGTGAGCATGGCAGGTTCGAAGACGCGGAACGGGAATTCAAACGAGCTCTCGATCTGGCGCCCGACGAACCGAGGATCCGGTTTAATCTCGGTCTCGTCTATTTCCGGAAGGGCCTGTATGCACGCGGGATACCTGAATTCGAAAGGACACTCGCTCTGCAGGAGGACCACGGTGAAGCCCTTTACTATCTGGCGCAGAGCTATAACCTGACAGGGCAGTACCAGCTGTCGCGTGAACGTTTCGAGGCGCTGGTTGAGTTCGATCCCGTCAACCACCGCGCTTTCTGGTACCTTGGGATGATCTGTGACCGGCTGAAGGATTATGACCAGGCGCGGGTGTACTATCAGAAATCACATCGCCTGAAACAGGAAGACCGGGACGGGGAAAACCGGGATACATGCTGAAATACCTGCTCATCATCATGCTCGCCACTGCCCTGGTACGCTTCCTTAACAACATGGCACGTCTCGGTCAAGAAGGGCGAAAGCCGCTTCGGCCTGATACCGAGGAGGCCGATTACGAAATACTCCCCGACGATCCTGACCCTCCCTCTGATTGAGCCGGTTGACGCGGCTCACTGCGTGTGTTAGAAACGATTACGCCTCACTGATCTGAGAACAACACTGCCATTGCATCTCTTCCTGCCATGATCGGCAGGGTCAGATGTTGTATCAGGTCAGTTCGATCACCCTTTTCGTTGGAGGGAACAATGGAGCCGCGCTGGCTGGAACACTATGAACTGGGAGTCCCGAAAGATTTCACGGACACTGATGGGACCCTGAACAGCATGTTCTCGGATACAGTCGCGAAATACCCTGATTCGCGCTCGGTCATCTTCTACGGACGCGAATTCACTTTCGCGGAAATGGGTGATATGACTGCGCGCATGACTGCGACTCTGCGCGGACTGGGTGTTGAAAAAGATGATCGTGTCGCGCTCATCCTTGCGAATCTTCCGCACTATATCGCTGCGCATTTTGGTGTTCTCGGAGCAGGCGCAACGGTTGTTCCCAACAATCCCCTCTATACCGACAAGGAGCTGGAATTTCAACTGAAGGATTCCGGCGCCAAGGTCGTGATAACACTCGATCTGCTTCTGCCGAGGCTGTTGAGGATATGGGATAATACCGATCTTGAGCACTGCATCGTCTGCAAAGTGAATGACTTCCTGCCCGGTCTGAAGAAATACCTCTATCCGATCAAGGCGAAACTTGAAGGTCACAAGCGGAAGGTCCCGGCCGATGACCGGTTCAGTCTCTTCACCGACTGTATCGCCAAGGCGGATCCGGCTGAAGGAACACCGGCCGAGGTGTCATCGTCCGATCTGGCAATGCTGCTCTACACGGGCGGCACTACAGGCCGGAGCAAGGGAGCGATGCTGACACACAGCAACCTCTATTCGAATGCCAGGCAGGTGTCTTCGTGGCTCGTCGACCTGCAGACAGGCAAAGAGGTCATCCTGGCAGCGGTGCCGTTCTTCCATTCATACGGTCTTACGACCTGCATGCATTTCTCGGTGGTATGCGCCAGTCCCGTCGTACTGATACCGAAATTCGATGTCACCATGGTAATGCAGGAGATACAGAAACATAAGGCTACCATCTTCCCCGGTGTGCCCACGATGTATACGGCGATCAATGTGCACCCGAAAGTGAGTAAGTTCGACCTCTCCAGCATCCGCGCCTGCCTGAGCGGGGCGGCGCCATTGCCTGTGGAAGTGCAGAAGACATTCGAAGAGTTGACCGGTGGACGACTCGTCGAGGGGTTCGGTCTCAGTGAGGCGAGCCCGGTAACGCACGCCAACCCCGTCTACGGCAATCGGAAGATCGGGATGGTCGGACTGCCGATCCCCGGTACGGATTGCGCGATAGTGGATCCCCACAGCAGGAAGGAACTGGGTGTCGGTGAGGTGGGTGAGATAGCGATCAAAGGTCCCCAGGTCATGCAGGGTTACTGGAACATGCCCGAGGAGACTGCGGGACAGCTTCAGGAGGGATGGCTCTTCACGGGAGATATGGGCCAGGTAGACGATGAAGGATATTTCGCCATCGTCGATCGGTTGAAGGACATGATCATCTCTGGTGGGTACAACATATATCCGCGTGAAGTCGAGGAAGTCCTTTACGAGCACCCATCGGTCCTGGAATGCGGTGTCATCGGCATGCCTGATGAGTACCGGGGAGAAGCGGTGAAGGCATATGTGGTACTCAAGGATGGCTTCGAGGCGACCGAAGATCAACTGATCGAGCATTGCCGGGAGGGATTGGCGAAGTTCAAGGTCCCGGCAAAGATCATCTTCGCTGAAGATCTTCCCAAGAGCCTGATCGGAAAGATCCTCCGTAAGGAGATTCGCAAGATGGATGAGGTCGGAGCGGTCAAGCCTGTCGAGAAGGAGTGATCTCAGCGGAGGAGAGCGGGGATATGCTGTTCGATAAAATGGTAACAGGAGGACGAAGGGCGCTGCCTGCTGTCGCATTCCTTCTCCTTCTGTCAACGGGTCCACTATCAGCCCAGATCCAGCCCGCAGAATACGCTGCCAGACGGGCCACTCTGTCCCGGACGCTGGGTGATGGTCTCTACTACTTCAGGGCCGAGGTAGCTCCGAACGGGCGGCAGGACCCCGATTTCAATTACCTGACCGGTGTGACCGAGCCATCCGCGCGACTGCTTATGGTCCGGCAGGGTGAGGACCTCAGCACAACCATTTTCCTCCCGGAAACGCCCGGGACAGCGGTCAATGTTCGACCTCTTGCAGATTTCGATCAGGTCGTAAGGGAGGCCATGGGCTCACGTCCGACACGCCTCATAACCCCTCTGTCACCTGCTCAGGATGAGGTCGTGGCCGGTCTGGTCGAACAGATGAACCGGCCCTCGAGAGTGGCGCCATCAGGTGGCGGCTCAGAGGGACTCCAGTTCATCAGGCCATCCGGTGCACTCCGGACGATGCGGGGCACGAAATCTCCCGCGGAGATCGAACTGATCCAGATCGCGAGTGACATCACCCGCAACGCTCACATTGCCGCGATGCGAACCGCGGAAACCGGTATGAACGAGTTCGAACTGCAGGCGGTTATCGAGTACACCTTCCTGCGCAACGGCGCGGCACGTCCCGGATTCGATTCGATCATCGGTTCGGGGCCGAACAGCCTCGTCCTCCACTGGAGCGATAACAACCGATTCATGGAGGAGGGGGATGTGATCGTCATGGATATCGGGGCGGAGTATTTCGGCTATACCTCCGATGTCACCCGCACCATTCCTGTCTCGGGCACATTCACGCGTGAGCAGAGGGACATCTATGAGATCGTGCTGGCTGCCCACCTGACCGCCGCCAAACTGGCAGAGGTGGAAGGTACCCCATACAGCGAGCTCTCAGCAGCGGCTAACAAAGTGCTTGCCGAGGGCCTTGCCCGGATAGGGCTCATCGATTCCCCCGACGCAACCGTGCCGGGCAGTGGGAGCGGACGGGCCCGTAACCAGCTCGGTCTTTTCTATTATCACGGGCTCGGTCATGGTATCGGGCTGGTTGTCCACGACTCCATGCCCGAGAGAAACATGATCGTGGAGGGTGCATGCTTCACGATCGAGCCGGGAATCTATGTGCGTCCCGGAGTGCTCGATATGCTGGGATCGGGAGATGAGGCCGAGGAGTTCCGGCAGAGACTGGCGCCTGTGGTGGCACGGTACGCGAATATCGGCATACGTATCGAAGATTCGTATGCCTTCACCGACAGGGGACTGGTTCGTCTGAGTCACGGAACCCCCCGCACGGTCGAAGAAGTCGAGGCAATGATGGCCCTGCCGAACCTCTTCAACGAATTGAGGGAAGGCGAGATCGTCGATAAATACCGGAATTTCATTCCGCCGGGTAACTTTCAGTAGTCTCCATACGTCTTCTTCTGTATAGGGATGCCTTTAGTGCTCTGTCACGTGACATGACACTGGACTCTGCAGTTTGAGGATACACAGATGAATGATCGCGGACGGGTAATCAGGCGTGGCCGTCACCCGCTACTGCTTTCTCTTCTCTTCATCTTCACATTGATCGGTTCGACAATACTTCTCTTATCCCTGCCGGATGAACGTGATGAGCCTGTGGACATCGCGACGTTCAGTGATGCCATGGCCGCCATGCACTTTCTGCATGATCAACGCGCCTATCCCCATGATGATATCCCGCAATCGAAATATCAGGAGGCCTTCGATGAGGTCGAACCGCGGATACGGCTGACTCGACTCGGCCGGGACAGGGCGAAAGACTACACCGAACCTGATCCGTGGCGTCAGATCGGTCCGAAGAATGTCGGGGGCAGGACGATCTCCCTCGCGATCAATCCACTCGACCCCAGGATCCTGTTTGCTGGTGCGGCCAGCGGTGGGATCTGGCGATCCGACAATAGCGGAAATGGCGTCGATGCGTGGCATTATCTGGAAACGGGGTTCCCGGTTCTTGGCGTGAACGCTATCGCGATCGACCCGGCCGACACCGCTCGCGTCTACATCGGCACCGGTGAAGTCTACGGCAAGAACAGCTCGACCGGCGGGCTCTACATCCGCACCACTCGGGGCAGTTACGGTATCGGGATACTCCGGACTTCAGATGGCGGGAGAACCTGGGAGAAATGTCTCGACTGGTCGTACGAGCAGCAGAGAGGGGTCCTCTCGCTGAAGATAGATCCGAACGATACAAATCGGCTGTTCGCCGGAACGAGTGAGGGGCTTTATCGCAGTAGTGACAGGGGTGATACCTGGGACCTTGTTCTCGATGTTGACATGGTCGTGGACATCGCCATCAACCACATCGACAGCGATACCCTCTTCGCTTCCTGCGGCAATCTGGGAGTGCCGTCCGATGCGGGTATCTGGCGCTCGATGGATGGCGGTGATACGTGGATAGAGCTTGGGCATGCCCTGCCTGATCACTGGACAGGGAAGACCCTCCTCGATATCTACCAGGCAGCCCCTAATGTCATCTACGCCGATGTGGCAAATTCCCTGAGTGATCAGGATCCGGCAGGGGTAGGGTTATACCGGAGTCTTGATTCGGGTGATACCTGGGAAGAACTCACCTCCGGATTCTCCGGCTATAACGAGATCGCACGTTACCAGGGCTGGTTCTCCCACTTCGTCTGTGTGCACCCACAGGATTCAAGCAGAGTTGTGGTCGCCGGGGTCTATTCCTGGCTATCCACAGATGGCGGCCGGACCTTCTCCCGGGAATCGCATACCAACTGGTATTACGGGGGAACGCCGGTTGGAGCACAGGAGGGGGACGGGAATTATTCGCATGCCGATAATCACTGCTTCGTCCGTCATCCCGCGCAGCCGAACACGATCTTCTTCGGTACCGATGGCGGTATCTATCGGAGCACTGATTTTGGACAGACCTTCACTTCGCGCAATGGCAGCTACCAGACAACCCAGTTCTATAATGGATTCACTTCATCCGACACCGATGAAGATTTTGCGATCGGTGGTCTCCAGGACAATTCCACCGTGGTCTACCTCGGCCAGGACGCCTGGCAGAGAACGCTGGGAGGGGACGGGGGGTTCACCGGCCTCTTTCCTGAACATCCTGATATTCTGCTCGCTTCGACTCAGTACGGACGCATCTACCGCTCAATCAATCGAGGAGGGAACTGGAGCCGGATAAACAGTGCGATGGATGGCGATGGTGATGTTGTATTCATAGCGCCTTTCGTGATCGCGCCCTCGAATTACTCCATTCTTTATGCGGGTAGAACGAACGTCTGGCGCAGTGATAACCATGTCGAAGTGTGGTTCGTCCCGGGCGGGGCAGATGAACTGGACCAGAACCCGGTACTCTCTCTCTCTGTTTACGGAGGAGATCCCGATGTGGTGTGGGCCGCGACAGCACCCGCTGTCGCGCGGGCTGGCGTACACCGAACAGAAGATGGTGCCCGCACATGGGAGAACGTGACCGCAGATCTTCCCGACCGCTATCCGGTAGATATCGTTGCCGGCCTCTCCGGCTTCGATCATGCATATGTGGTCCTTTCTGGATTTGGGACTCCGCACCTCTTCCGGACTTCAGATGGAGGAGAGAGCTGGGATGACATCAGTTCCGGCCTTCCTGATATCCCCAGTTCCGCGCTGGCCATCAACCAGCGCACCCGGGAGCACCTCTATTTCGGTAACGATTTCGGGGTCTGGTTCTCACCCGATGACGGCCTGAACTGGTATCCCTTCACTAATGGCATGCCCACCGGAGCCCTGATCATGGATCTGAGCATCTCATACCGTGATCGGACCATCAGGGCAGTAACACACGGTCTTGGCGTATGGGAACGACCCCTGGTCGTTTCCGACATCACCCTGCCTGAACCGGCCGATGAGGTGGTGCTGAGGCAGAACTACCCGAATCCCTTCAATGGCAGATCGCTGATAACCTACGAACTCACCCGGTCGGACTATGTGCGTCTCTACCTCTACAACACCCGGGGACAACTGGTGAAAGTTCTGGTGGAGGGGATCCAGCCCCCAGGCTCCAACCATGTGAGCCTGAGTTCCCAGGGGCTTCCATCGGGCATCTATATCTATCGACTCGAAGTGAGCGGAGAAGTACACTCCCGACGACTGATGATCATTAAATAGGAGTCGGGACAATATGAAGGAGCGGAATCCGCTTCCCGGATGGTGGTCAGGAATCACCGCGTTGAGCGAGGTATTTGCTGTATTCCTGGGCGGCCGGGTCATTTCGATACTGCTGATACGGGCCGTCGGTCTCTCTTCCTCGAAAGAGCTGATAGCGGATATTCCTGAGGGAAGCGCTCCCGACTTCTTCGGTATGGCGGGTACAACCGCACTTGAACTGTTTCTTCGTTATGGGGTCATGTTCGGTCTTGCCTTCGCGGTCGGATGGTGGCACCGAAAACGCCCACTGGCCCGGTATGGTGTCACGCTTGCCGGGACCCCGGCCTCACGACAGATTGGTAAAGGTGTCCTGCTTTTTGCGGTGATCGGATTGCTACCGGCACTGCTGATGCTTCTTCAGAACCATGTCTCTCTCGGTGAAGGCGCCGATCACTGGACCATCTTCTCGTATGAGTGGAATCTCGGATTCTGGGTATTCATGTTCGTCTCCAGTTTCGGACTGGTCCCGATCTTCGAGGAGCTCTTCACCCGGGGTTATTTCCAGATGCGGCTGACCGAGGACCTGGGAGCGGGCAGTGCCATTCTGATCACAGCGATTGTGTTCGCATTCGGCCATACGCAGTACTACAAACTGGAACTGCTATCCATCGGGATCCTCCTGAGTATCATTTTCGGATCGATCGTCGGCGGGTATGTGTTCCATCGAACAGGTTCTCTTGTCCCGGTCATCATCGCTCATGCGATCGGGAACGTTCCCTGGAAAGGCGCTGTGGATTACCTGGTGCCTGTCCTTTCCATTCTGACCATCGTCATCTTCAGGCGGGAGATTGCCAGAACCGGCAAGCACCTGCTCGATGAGTTCCGGCGATCGACATCACTCGTCCCTGTGGTGTGTGGCGCGGTGATCATGGCAGGTGTGGTCGTGACCCTGATGACCGCTCAGAATCTTCTTGCTGTGTGGGGGATTGTCATGATGATCATCAGCGCGATCTTCCTGGTCAGAGAGAAGCGATATCGCCCCGTGACGGGTAATCCAGAGGGTAATCAGCTGGTTTAATTCCCCATCAGTTCCTGCTATACACTAGGGGAGACACGACTCCGTTCCTACAACGAGCCCGGGAGGACCTCCATGAGTGACATCGTCATTGCCAGTGCCGTCAGGACCGCGGGTGGGAGTTTTGGTGGTTCCTTTAAAAAGGTATCCGCTGTCGATCTCGGCGCACTTGTCATCAGGGAGGCGGTTCGACGCAGCGGGATAGAACCGGCACAGGTGGACGAGGTGGTGTTCGGCACCGGCTGGCAGACCGGAGTCGGGCCGAATATCGGACGCCTGGCGACGGTGAAGGGGGGACTTCCGCACGAGGTGCCTGCTTTCACGATCAACAAACGCTGCGGTTCCTCCCTCCGGGGTGTGTCGCTCGCCGCGCAGATCATCAAGGCGGGAGACGCGGATGTTCTGGTGGCCGGCGGAGCGGAGAACACTTCCCAGGTACCCTACATCGCCGAGAACGCGCGATGGGGAGCGCGGATGGGGGACACAGCGCTTGCAGACGTGATGCACCGCGACGGCTTCCTCTGTCCTCTGGCCGGACACCTGATGGGAGTGACCGCGGAGACGCTGGTCGACAAGTACGGCATCAGCCGGGAGGAGCAGGACGAATACGCCGCTGACAGCCAGAGCAAGGCGGTCAAAGCGGTCCAGAATGGCTATTTCCAGGATGAAATACTACCGGTCGATGTGCCGGTCAAGAGGGGCCAGACTGAAGTCTTCGACACCGAGGAGATCCCGCGGGAGGGGGTAAATGCCGAAAAACTTGCCAAACTCCCCACGGTGTTCAAGAAGGATGGAACGGTAACAGCCGGTAACGCATGTGCTCTCTGTGACGCAGGATCAGCGGCGGTGGTCAT
Source organism: bacterium (assembly GCA_025774615.1). GTDB lineage: Bacteria > Blakebacterota > Blakebacteria > Blakebacterales > Blakebacteraceae > Blakebacterum. Next base: position 1,194 of record JALGVQ010000020.1, on the reverse strand, counting down.
GAGTGCCGGGAGGGCAGAAGAACTCGATGTAACACCTATGGCGAAGATCGTTTCCTACGCACACACCGGTGTGGATCCCGCGATCATGGGAATCGGGCCCGTACCGGCTGTCGGGAAGGCGCTTGAAAAGGCGGGGATGACCCTGGATGACATCGACCTCATAGAGCTCAATGAGGCCTTCGCGGCTCAGATCCTCTCCATCGAACGGGAACTGAAATGGGATCGCTCGAAGGTCAACGTCCACGGCGGCGCGATCGCTCTCGGCCATCCGGTGGGAGCAACCGGTGTGAAGATACTGACAACATTGCTCTATGCGTTGAAGCACCGTGATGAACAGTTCGGACTGGTAAGCCTCTGCATTGGAGGCGGGCAGGGTGTCGCCATGATAGTCGAGCGACTGAACTAGTGCCCTGTCACGCAATAACCGTGGCATGACACCATACATTCACACAAGGGATCAGTGACCATGGAGATCAGGAAACCGTTGGTTGTAGGCGCCGGGATCATGGGTGCCGGAGTCGGACAGCTCTGCGCACAGAATGGCTACGACGTAACAGTAGTGGACATGACCGATGACCTGATCGCACAGGCAGCCGGCAAGATTGAAGCGGGTCTGGCGAAGCGGGTCGAGAAGGAGAAGATTACCCGCGACGAGATGGACTCGGTCCTCTCCAGGATCACCTGGTCGACAGATCTCGGCCTGGCGGAGAACTCAGATTTCGTCGTCGAAGCGATCGTGGAGAATCTTGATACGAAGAAAGAGCTCTTTGGCGCACTCGATGCCATCTGCCCTCCCGAGACCATCCTGGCGACGAATACCACAGCCCTTTCAGTCAGTGAGATCGCATCATCCACATCCCGTCCCGGCCAGGTCACCGGCATGCATTTCTTCAATCCGGCCGTGATCATGAAACTTGTGGAGATCATCAGGGGTAGCGAAACCTCCGATGAAACCATTACCACGACGGTGCAGTTCGCCGAAGCCCTCGGAAAGGTACCGATCGCCACCGAGAAGGAGGCACCGGCGGGGATCGTCAGCCGGGTGCTGTCGGGACTGCTGAATGAGGCCGCTATGGTGTATGCCGATGGTATCGCGTCTCCGGAATCGATCGATGCGGCAATGAAACTCGGTGCGGGGCTGCCCATGGGACCGCTCGCGCTTGTGGACATGATCGGTCTGGATATACACCTGGC
>JALGVQ010000019.1 GCA_025774615.1 bacterium | reverse complement strand
GCAAGCGCAGGGATCATCACCCTTATCAAGTCGATCCCGACCATGATCAAATCGTTCCAGGTCGGGATACAGAAGATGCAGGCCGGTCTGGGTGGAGCTCCCGAACGACGTACCGAGCGGGATCTCAGCCTCAAGGTGGTAGGCACCGTGGCGCTGATCATTGTCGGTGTCATCACCATTCTTCCCTTCCTTTTCCCTTCCATCGCACCGATGAATTTCCTGCTCCGTTTCGGGATCGGCGTTATGGTTGTCATCTTCGCCTTCTTCTTCGTCACCGTAAGCGCCCGGATCGTCGGGCTGGTGGGTGTGACATCCAACCCGACTTCGGGGATGATCATCGCCACACTGATCTGTGTGAGCCTCATCTTCGCCCTCGGCGGCTGGACCGACATCACCGGCAAGGTGACCATCATCGTGATCGGAACCATGGTCGGCGTTGCCGCCTCGATCGCCGGTGACACCAGCCAGGACATCAAGACCGGATTCCTCCTCGGTGCTACACCTCAAAAGCAGCAGATAGGTGAGGTGATCGGCGTACTCACCTGTGCCTTCTTCGTCGCCGGATCGGTGTTCCTGCTGGCCAGTCAGTACGAGATCGGCGGAGCTGAGCTCGCTGCTCCGCAGGCCAACATGATGAAACTGGTCGTTGACGGGATCATAGACCAGTCGATCCCGTGGGCGCTGGTGCTGGTGGGTGTGGGGATCACCATGGTGGCCGTCATGTTCAAACTGCCACCGCTGGCGTTCGCGGTAGGTGTCTACCTGCCTCTCTCCACAATGACTCCTATCTTCATCGGTGGTCTGATGAGGCGGATAGTCGAGAAGCGGAGCGCCCATGACACCGATCTCCTGCACCGGAGACGGGAGGGCGGGATACTCTTCGGATCAGGTCTGGTAGGAGGTGAGGGGCTGATGGGTGTCGCTATCGCTGCCTGGGCATTCTTCATGGGCAAGCCCACCCCGCTCTTCCCCGGATTTCTTGCCTGGCTTGAGCACTACCCGCAGCATCTGCTGGTCCTTATCCCGATCGGGGCACTCGTCTGGATGCTCTGGAGAGCGATTCACGGCGGTGAAGAGGGCGGCATGATCCAGGCATAGCTGGCAAACCTTTCTTCACCCAGCGGGTCCTGCTAGACTCACCTTGTTCTGAATTGGTGACCTGTTCATGAAGAAGGGGAACCCGCAATTAACCACGACAGAAGCGATCAACTCACTGTTGCCCGTCTCAGATTGATCTGGGCGCAGACTCCACAGGCACTCATCGGAGCAGTTGTCTGTCTTATTGCTGTTGTCGTCGTTCTGTGGGGCAAGACCGACAGACCTGTCATCCTTATCTGGTCCGGCACTGCCCTGGGGGCGGTCCTCATACAGGGAATCAGTTATCTGCGGTTCCGTCGACGGGATCAGGATGATATCTCGATCCAGCAATGGTTTCACGTATTCAATGCTACCCTCCTGCTGAATGGCGTACTCTGGGGCGCGGGAGGAGTTCTGTTGATCACTTCTGAATCCCTTTCTCACACCGTGTTCGTCGGTTTTCTCCTTGGAGGCATATCAACCGGATCCGTCGCCACCTTCGCATCCCTGCGTTATGCGAGTCCTCGGTTCTTTGTACCGGTCATACTGCCGTTCAGCATTGCTCTCTTTATTCTCGGATCAGAGATCCGGATCGCGATCGCTTCCATGATGATCGTATACATGGTGATACTCTGGGTCTTTTCGGGAAACATGTTCCGTGCTGTCGACGGCGCCCTGCAGTTACAGATCGAGAACCGGGAACTTCTCGAAGATCTCCAGCGATCCCGTACAGCAGAAACAGAGGCAGCCGAGCGTGTCCAGCAGATGCTGCTCTTCGGTGCCACTCCACGGAGTCTGAAGGGAGCGACCCTCTGCGCGGAAATAGTCACCGCCCGGCATGTGAGCGGTGACTTCTATGACATCTACCGGCATGGCGAATGCTGCTTCGACATCCTGGTCGGCGATGTCATGGGAAAGGGTATTCCGGCGGCTATGATCGGAGCTGCCACCAAGAGCCGATTCCTGCTGGCACTGGCGCATAGCGCCGTGACGACTGAAGATCACCATCTGCCCCGACCTGAGGAACTCGTCCGGTTTGTGCACGGTCGATTCACGAACCAATTGAGCGCCCTTGAAAGCTTCGTGACCGTCTTGTACGCACGATTCGATCTCGATAACCATGAGCTTACATATCTGAATTGCGGAAATCCGCCCGGGATACATTACCAGCGTGAGAAGAACAGAATCGAATATCTCACAAGCGAGTACGCACCTATCGGGTTTAATCCAGATGAGGTATACCAACAGAAATCAATCGACTTCAGCCCGGGAGACAGATTCCTCTTCTTCTCTGACGGAGTCACTGAGGCCCGTTCTCCTGATGGAGAGCAGTATGGCCTGGAACGGGTAGTGGATCTGATTATGACCGGAGGAACTCTGACTCCAATCAATATTGTGGAGATGCTCAAGAAAGATGTAGCGACTTTCTCTCAATCAGATCAGGTCCGTGATGACCTGACCTGCATAGCCATAGCTCTGGAGACGACAGATTCTCGTTCAATCAGACAGCAAGACTCCCTGGAAACCTCGAGCAGCCTTGCTGAACTGAAAAGGATCCGTGAGTTCATACAACAGTATGTCGGTCAGGCAGAAGAATTAATACTGGGGCCGGATCAGACGGCTGAGATCATTCTGGCAGTAACTGAGGTGGCCAGTAACATCATGAGACATTCTTACAGGGGCCGACCCGATGGCACCATCAGAACCACCATAGAATCGCAGGAGGACCGGATCACGGTGCGCCTGCGACACTTTGGAGAGGGTCTCAGATCAACACTTATCCCTCCTGCTCTCCCCGAGGATACTGCTTCAGGAGGGCGCGGTCTGTTCATCATCGACAAGAGCGTAGACAGCATTGTTTATTCTCAGGAAGAAGACGGTTCGAGCATCGTCACCTTGACGAAAATGAGAGGAGACTGACAACCGATGGAGTTCTCAGCTGAAAAGAAAAAAGGTGTCACAGTCATCAAGGTTCCTTTCGAGGAACTTGATGCAAGTAATGACGGTGACTTCCGTTTCGGAATCGCTCCTTTCATGGACAAACCGAAGAACATCGTACTCGATGTCAGCCAGCTCGATTTCATCGACAGCTCTGGGCTGGGCGCGATCCTCTCCTGCCTCAAGTCAGTCAAGGCGAACCAGGGAACACTGAAAATCGGCGGCGTCAGCAAAAATGTGCGGAATGTCTTTGAACTGGTTCACCTGTATAAACTCGTGGAATACTTCGACACTGTTGAGGAGGCAATCAAGCGTTTCTAGTGTCATGCGACGGTTGTCGCGTGACAGGGCACTGGAATGTCAGTCCGTATTATCGAGTACTTTGCGGACCTTGAGGCATAATTCCTCGATCGTGAAGGGCTTCATCAGCAGCTCGTATTCAGTACCTGCGAGCCCCTTCTCTTCAAGGGCATCATCGGTATAGCCGCTCATCAGGAGTGCCTTGAGGCCCTTCGCCTTCCTTTTTAACTCAGACACCATCTGCACACCGCTCATACCGGGCATGATGACGTCGGCGATGACAAGATCGGGCCTTTCCTTCTTCTTGAGTGCCATGAGCAACTCAAGAGCTTCAACGGGATCCCCATGGGTGAACACTTCATAACCATACTCAGTGAGGATCTCGGACGCCAAATCACGGACCGCGTCTTCATCCTCCACGATGCAGATCCTCTCAGATCCTCGGAGCCGTGTATCCTTCCCGCCCTCTGTCTCTACCTCTTCATCGACCAGGGATGAGATCGGGAGATACACATGTACCGAAGTACCCGAACCCAGCTCACTCTGTACATCGATAAGACCACCATGCTGGGTGACGATACCATACACAGTCGCCATGCCGAGTCCTGTTCCCTTGCCTGGCTCCTTGGTCGTAAAGAAGGGATCGAAGATGCTCGCCTTCTGCTCCAGGGTCATCCCCTCGCCTGTGTCTTCAACGGACATCAGAGCGAATTCACCCGGTTCCATATCGGAACGCGCCTGCAGCATCTCGGGACCGAGTTCGATCCGATCAGTCCGTATCCTGATAGTGCCCCCTGAGGTGATGGCATCCTTCGCGTTAACCACCAGGTTCATGAGCACCTGATTGAGTTGTCCCGGATCGATCTCGACAGGAACCGATTCCTTCGTTGTTTCGATTTCCAGCTGTACATCCTCACCCAGCACCCTGCGCAGGATCTTCAGTGATTCATCGACTGCAGCATTCAATTGGACCAGAACCGGGAGGGAGAACTGCTTCCGGCTGAAGGTGAGCAACTGGGATGTCAGATCGGCAGCTTGCTGGGAAGCCTTCTGGATCGTTTCCAGACGTGTTTGAATCCCGGATATATCGGATTCCTTCTCAGCGAGTTCAACACTGCCGCTGATCACGGTCAGCAGGTTGTTGAAGTCGTGAGCGATACCGCCCGCGAGCCGGCCAACTGCCTCCATCTTCTGGGCCTGGATAAGTTGCTGTTCCAACTCCTTCTGGTCGGTGATATCTGTTCCGGAAGAGATGATGTTGAGGATTCCGCCCTCCTCATCGTAGAGGACACTGTTGTGCCAGTCGATGATCCGCACTTCTCCCGAAGCTGTCAGGACAGGGTTCTCATACCGTTCAACCAGATCGATATTGCCTGCTATCAACTCATCGAAGATGACCCGAACCGAGTCACTTATCTCAGCCGGAATGAAGTACTCGAACCAGTCCTTTCCGACGATTTCCTCTTCCTGACATCCCAGAACCAGGCAGCCCTTTCTGTTGATGGCACCAACGGTCCCATCTTTCTCAAGGACCACGACTATTTCAGCCACCAGATCGAGGATGGTCTGAATCCGGTCCCTCTCGTTTCTGAGTTCTTCAGTGACAACCTGTTCCAACTCCTGGGACTCTCTGATCTCGGTGATGTCCACGATGACAGCCATGAGTCCGGCAGGCTGTCCATCCTTCATGAAGGGAGTGGAATGGATAAGAATCGGGAATCTCCTGCCACTCCTGGTGATCCCGGTATATTCACTCGCCCCGATATCTTCCCCGGTGAGTATCCGTTTCAGGTTTTCGCCCGCCTGCTCGTGATCCTCCGGAGCAATCATCTGGATAACTGAGAGTCCCCTGGCAAAATCTTCCTCCGTGTACCCGAATTTCCTGTAACCGGTTTCATTGACGTAAATCAGATTTCCCTGCAGATCGGCCTCACAGACGACATCGGAGACGGAAGCAAGTATTCGGGCCAGCCGCTGCTCGCTCTCAATCACCTGCTGCTCGGCCTCTATCCGTTCCGAGATATCATGTGCAAGGGCCAGGAGACTTACCGACACTGCTGATGGCTTCAGCATGAAATTCTGTGCCATCCTCTTTCAGCATGGTGTACTGGACCCGTTCCGGGGGTCCTCCCTCCATGATCATCTTCCCTATGGTTGCTTCGAGAAGTGGTCGCTGGTCTTCGGGAAAGAAATCCGCCACATTCCTGCCCACCTGTGTTTCTGGTCCTTCCCTGGTGGCATGCAGTTCCGTGAACTGGTGATTACAGATCTCGATAGTGCCCTCAAGATCACTCAGGACCATGGAATAAGGGGAGAGATCGAACAGGATCCTGAACTTCTCCTCGCTTTCTCTGAGGGCTTCTTCGGCGATCATCCGGGGAGTGATATCAGTCGCAAAGAAGGTGACTGCATCGACCCGTCCCTCGATCATGAGCGGTCCTAGTTGATTGTCATACCAGGCAACACTGCCATCGGGACCCGTTGCCTGTGAGATATACGATGCGGGCTCACCGGTTTCGAGTACGTACCTGATCTTCTCCTCTGCCAGTTGATGGAATTCAGGCTGGATGAAATCGAGGACATTACGACCCACGACCTCTTCAGGGGCAAGCCCCGGCACTGGCCGGTTGATGTACTCGATCGTCAGGTCGGCCTTCACGACGGTAATGATGCTCGGGGCATGATCCACAAGGGATCGCCAGCGTTGTTCCGAGACTTCGAAAGCCGCCTCTGGATTCTCGCCCCGGGAAGGATCCGTTTCCATACGCTTGCTCCCTGGATCAGGTGGTCGGGAGGATCGATCAAAGTGTACAACTCCTCCCGATCAATGGGCAATCCCCCCCGATCGACAACTACTTGTCTGGTATAATCCGTCAATCGGTCTGATTTACACAGCAACCGTTTGCATCGTAGGATGGAAGTGGATAATCAGCAAATCATCCTGCCAGAACCAGAGAGCACCCGGGAGGTTGGCATGAAGAGCAGCGCACTGACGATCGGCATCGATTTCGGCACCGACTCTGTCAGGACGGCCATTATCGAAACGGGTGACGGCTCGGAAGTTTCAAGCGCGGTCGCTGACTACCGCCGGTGGAGTGAAGGACGGTACAGTGACCCCGCGTCCAACCGTTTCCGGCAGCATCCGCTCGACTATATCGAAGGGCTCGAGGTCACGGTCCTGCAGGCCCTGGAGGAAGCCCCGGCCGGAACGGCCGACCGGATCGTCGGACTCTCGGTGGACACGACCGGATCGACTCCTGTCGCTATCGACCGAAGCGGCACCCCCCTCGCCCTGACAGAAGGATTCGAAGAAAATCCGAACGCGATGTTCGTTCTCTGGAAAGACCATACAGCAGTGGCCGAGGCGGAGGAGATCAATCGTGCCGCCAGGTCCTGGGGCGGCGAGGATTTCTCCCGCTACTCAGGCGGTATCTACTCCTCCGAATGGTTCTGGTCAAAGATACTTCACATCCTCCGAGCTGATCCAAAGGTCAGTGCCGCAACCTGGTCGTGGATCGAACACTGCGACTGGATACCCGCCCTGCTCACCGGAAACACCGATGCGCTTACCATCAGGCGGAGCCGCTGCGCTGCCGGACACAAAGCGATGTGGCATACATCATTCGAGGGGCTTCCATCAGAGGAGTTCCTCCGGCATGTGGATCCGCGTCTTGAAGGACTACGCGACCGTCTCTACCGGGAGACCTGGACGATCGATACACCTGCGGGACAAATGACGGAGGAATGGGCCGGGCGCCTGGGGCTTCCAGCGGGGATCACGGTCGGCGTGGGAGCTATAGACGCCCACCTGGGAGCGGTCGGAGCTGAGATAGCCCCGTACATCCTGAGCAAGGTGATGGGAACCTCGACCTGTGACATGCTGGTGGCACCTCCCGATGAGATCGGTGAGAGAACGATCCGGGGCATCTGCGGTCAGGTCGACGGCTCCATTCTCCCGGGTATGGTAGGGATGGAAGCGGGGCAGTCGGCCTTCGGCGATGTGTACGCCTGGTTCCGGAAAATGCTGGCATGGCCGCTTGCACTCTGTCTGCCGGAGGCGGGGATCGAAACGGATTCCGCTGAAGATGTCATCGATTCGGCAGTGGAGAAGATTCTCCCCCTGCTTTCGGAGGAAGCCGCCAGACTTCCGATCGACGATGGCGGGATCGTCGCCCTCGACTGGCTGAATGGGAGACGCACTCCCGACGCCGACCAGGCGTTGAAGGGTGCGCTGACCGGTCTGACCCTGGGATCGGATCCGCCCCGCATTTTTCGCGCTCTGGTCGAAGCAACCGCCTTCGGGGCCAGGGCGATCGTCGACCGGTTCATTGAGGAGGGTGTTCCCATCAAGGGGGTGATCGCACTGGGCGGCATCCCGAAGAGGTCCCCTTTCGTGATGCAGGTCGTCACCGATGTACTGGATGTACCTATCCGGGTAGCCCGGGCCGAACAGGCCTGTGCCCTGGGAAGCGCCATGGCAGCCGCCACGGCAGCAGGGGTGTACGGTACGATCGAAGAGGCCCAGCGGAGAATGGGCAACGGATTCGATGCCGAGTACCGGCCCGATCGGGAGAACGCCGAGCGATACCGGGACCTGTACGACCGCTACCGGCAACTGGGATCGTTCATCGACGACACCTACACGATCCGGCGTTGAGAGCAGAAGGGTCTACCGGCCGCAAACAACAGATCAATTCCTGTGGAATCTTGCATATCTATTGCATTTTTATCGTAAGCGGCTTATGATAATGGCATGGATTCAAGAGTGCGAGAATATTTCGCTGAGATAGGACGGCGCGGAGGAATGGCCAGCAGGCGCGAGCTGAATCCGGAGAAAGCCCGCGAGATGGTGCTGATCCGCGAAGCGCGGCGTGCTTATCGCCGGTATTACCACCAGTGCTTCTGGGCCTGCACTCCCGACCTGATCATAACGGCGGACGACGTGCACTGGGTAGCTGAACAACTGAGGAAATATGGAGGCCGCAGGGCCTGGGAAGCAGCAGCAAAACTATGCCGTTGACAGACTATCAGTACGAGATCGGCCGTCTTCTGGCGAGAAACCGGAGCGAGGACAACTATCTGGCCGGTGGTGCCGCCATCCTCCTGCAACCGAATACAAAGCGCATCAGCCAGGACATCGATTACTTCCAGGACAGTGTAGAGCGTGTGGCCACTGCCTATGAAGCTGACCTCCAGACACTGCTTGCTCACGAGTACAGCGTCGAACCCGAGATTGTGTTGCCCGGATATATTCGTGCGGTTATCCGCAGCCGCGACCAGGCCATCAAGGTAGAATGGGCCCGGGACTCTGCCTGGCGCTTCATGCCGGTGATCGCCAGCGAAGAGTTCGGTTACCAGCTTCACCCGATCGATCTGGCCACCAACAAGGTGCTGGCGCTGGCAGGCCGGGATGAAGCACGGGATCTTCTGGACACCCTGCACCTTCATAAACAGGTTCTGACCCTTGGGCCGATGATCTGGGCGGCCGTGGGCAAAGATCCGGGATTCTCACCCCTGTCACTTATCGAGATATTGAATCGCCGCGGCAAGTTCCATCCTGAGGAGGTAGCGCGTCTGCATGTTACGGAACCGCTCGATCTGCAGGATCTGAAAGCGGACTGGCTCGCTGCACTGAATAGTGCCGATGCGTTCGTGCGCAGTCGCCCGCCCGATGAGGTCGGGTGTCTGTACTACTCACCTGGTCTACAGAAATTCGTCGATCCAAACCGCGACGACATCACGGATGCGGTGCCACATTTCGGTCAGCTGGAGGGTGTGCTCCCGCAGATTGATGGATAGACCATCGCTGACAGGTCCATCCCCTGCTCAGGTGTCTGAACAGATCCCGCTCTCCGTCAGAACTGTTTCACCAGGATGTAGACCACACTTGCCAGCGTGACAAGCAGCGAGAAGAGGAGGGCCAGGTTCCAGCGCAGCCTGCTCCGGCCGCGAGGCCGATCCTCGCCAAGGAACCTCTCGCTGTTCTGCAGGATAAACCATCCGATGTAGGCGATCGGGAGCATGATGAGACCGATGGTGAAGGCAGGCAGGGCAATCCAGGTCCCCATCGATTTCCAGAGGACCACTCCGAGGAAGGCGGGAACGGGCAACAGACAGCTCAGCCGATAGCGCCAGCCCACCGGCTCGATCCCGAGTATCTCGCAGAGTGCAAAACCCGCCACCAGCATCTGCAGGGTGATGGTTGACAGCGCCATCCCCAGGATCCCCAGTCCGAACACAAACCGGCCGAAGGTCTGCCCGACGCCGGCCGATCCGATCAGAACCCCCACGTTCGCCGGCAGGATCTGCTCGGGAGCGAATCCGGTCCCGTGGATGGTGCAGGCGCAGGCGATGATGATCAGGGAGGTGACGATCGTGTAGGGCAGGAGCATGCCGGTGATCAGGTCGAACCGGGCCAACGGGCGATGTTCGCGACCCCACCCCCGCGCGAGCAGGGTATAGCCGAAGAGGAACGTCATATTGATCCCCACCGCCGCTCCGAAGGCACCGGCCACTTTGATGACACCCGCCGGGTCGGTCGGGATGCTGCGGGGGATGAAGCCGGTGACCATGGCGCCCCACTCCAGCCGTCCCGCGAACGCGCCCCGGGCCACCACGGCAAAGAATGCGATGATGATCATCCCGACCAGCACCTTGAGGGTCCGCTCATAGATCCGGATACCCCGCAGACTGCGACCGTAATTCCAGGTGATGAGCGTCGAAACGGCCGCAAGGACGAGGCCGATGCCGAGCAGGAAAAGCGTGCGGAGCGCGCCGGTGGGTTGCCAGCCCGTGGCTGCCGCGATCATGTCCTCTGTGACACCGGCTGCCAGGGCGTACTGGGGCAGGTGGAACACGAAGGTGGCGACCAGCGTTGCGATCGCCCACGCCCAGGCCAGCCCCGGATGGATGAAGCGGCGCATGGCCTCGAAGGGGCGTATCCCGGTTGAGAGGGTCTGATGGGAAGCGGCCATGAGCATGAAGATCCCCACGATCATGGCCAGCGGCTGCACCCAGAGGAGTTCATAACCGTAATGAGCGCCGAGGTAGAGGGAAGCGACCGCGCTCCCGCTTCCCAGAGTAAAGGCGCTCTGAAGCCATCCCGGTCCGCTCAGACGGAGATACCCGCGACATCGCCCTGCTCTGCCCTCTCCAGCGAGCCGCCGAAGCAGGGCCCGTTCCTCCTCAAGGGCCCCTGGATCCGTTTCACCTGTCGCGGGGAATCCCCGGGGTGGTTCGGCCCGGAATCCCCGGAGTGGCTCCACAGGTTTCAGCATACCATGCCGTCGACATACCCGGGACGAGCCCAGCAGAGGGCGTGCGGGCCGGCAAGCGCAGCGAGACGCGTTTCGAGTCGCTCGCATTCAGCCGGGGTCATGACGAACTCCTCCCCGGCAGCGAGATTCTGCACGATCCCGATATTCTCCTCCAGGGTGGCCATCCCATGATGTCCTATCAGGGCGCTTGCCACACCCTCCTGGGAGAGGGCGTAGCGGATGAGTTCATCGGGGGTCGTCTCGTCACCGACGATGTTCCGCATCACCTTCATCGCCAGCACCCCCATATTCTTTGCCCGGGCCGCCGGCAGGGTCTCGGTAACGAAGTCGCCGTAACCGGTTGGATTCATGGCCAGTAGGGCCACGTCGAATTCGAGTTTCTCGATCGCTTCCCTGCTCATCTCCGCGCTGTCCATGCTGGAGAAACCGATGAACCGGGCCGAACCTTCGTCCCTGCACCTGAGTAGTTCGGCGTAGACCCCCTTCTCAAGGGCACTGATGTCCTCCGAGGGAACGATGTCGTGGAGCATCAGGACGTCGACGTGATCGGTTTTCATCCGATCGAGACTCTGCTCGAATTCCCTCATCGCTTCGGCGGGATCGCGCGACTCGAATTTGGTGGCGATGAGGACCTCATCCCGGCGCGGGGAGAGGATCTCACCGAACCGCTCCTCACTGCTCAGGGACGCGCCCCACTGGTAACTCGAACAGGTGTCGAAGAAGTTCACTCCCAGGTCTATCGCCCGTTCGAGCATCGCCTCCCACTCTCCATCCTCGTTCAGCAGGAACTGGGAACCGCCTCCAAAGGTCAGGAGTGAAACCTCCAGCCCGGTCGCACCGAGAGTCCTGGTCGGCAGTGATCCGCCACTCTGAGAGCAGGCTCCGATCACGCCCCCGGCCGATGCGGCCGCGAGCCCAGCGGCTGAATAGTGGATGAATTTGCGCCTGGTCAGCTGTCTGTCATCTGGTGACATCCCGGTCCGTTCCTTTTCTTGTCGGTTGTTCGGTATCCCTGGTCAGTATAGTCCTCTGGCGATCAGCGTGGGAAAGGAGTGTATTTCGCGGAGACGTCTCGCAGGATATCGCCCGCCCGATCATGACGCTGTGGACTCCAGGAGGCATCAGCGTCACTGCTTACCTCTTCGCCACCAATCGTGATCATACCCCGCCAGAGGATATTATACTCTTCCACGATATGGGTCTGGATGCAGTAGTAGTAGACCCCGGGAGACAGTTTTTCGGCTGTGCAGTCGATTGTGACCTCGCCTGCTTCCCGTCGTGGAGTAGCAGCTGTTACAGCATCGAAAACGGTCCGGGATTCGTTCGCCCAGTCGACCGCGCCGTTCCAGCGTGGGCAGATTTCCTCATGGATGTATCCACCGAAGGCCAGGTATTCACTGACAAGCAGTGAACGCAGATATGCACCCGAAGCATCTTCCAGCCACACCACCGTCTGGTAAGAGGGATCGAATCCCTCAACAGTGTCGAGCCGGAAAGAGATGGACAGTGCCCCATCGGCCCAGGGCGAAGAATCCCCGGACGCGCGATCGATTCTGATCGCGGTATCGTAGTCGAGATAGTGCCGATAGTAGCGATTCTCCATCCAGAGGAGGACAGGCGATGCTCCCCCATGCCCCCTGATGACAAAGGGACGGACGTTATCGTTTGTCGAGCCGGTCGTGATCGCCCGTGATCGCCAGTTCCAGCCTTAATTCCCGGTCCGCCACCGTTCGATCTCGAACGTCCCATCCACCGGCCGGGAGAGATAGACCACCGACGGATCGCCATGATCGAGAACGATCCCTCCTGAGTAGTGAGGCTCCGGTTCGTTCCTCCCCTCCGGAGTCTGCGGGAACCATCCTCCGGCTGCTGTTATCTCGGTATCGAGCCATTCCTGGCCGGTCCAGCGGGCGTAGTGGTAGCGGTGATCGGATTCCTCCGGCAGACGGCTGTAGACGATCACCGGATAGCCCTGCTGATCGACTGCGACATCCCATATCCAGGCCCTGACACCGGTCAGAGAACCGTCATAGACGAGATCGGCGCGCTCATGGACCAGCGGCAGGTCCTCCATCGACCCTATCAATGTTCCATCCGCCTGCGTGAACTCACCGTCACGATAGCGCATGTAGTAGATACCGTTCTCCGGTTCATTGCGTGGATGGCCGTCGGTAAAAGCAAAGTGGATCTCGTCTTCACCGTTCGAGGCGATCTTCACGTAGGGGCGTACAAAGGTATTCTCATCCGACTGGATCAGGGTGCGGGCCGGAGACCAGGTGACGAGGTCATCGGTGAAGCTGAAGCTCGGTTTGAAGTTCCCGCCCCGCCAGAAGAGATAGATCCGTCCCTCCTCGGCGCTCAATCTCACCGGATTCGGGTAGGTACAACCTCTCTGCCCCTCGGTATTGGTCCCGACCTCACGCCGTTCATCCCAGGCGGTGACGTCTTCTGGCCGGCGGGTCCGTCTGTAATACATCGCTTCGCTGACATCCGATCCGTGGGAGGTGTAGAAAACGACAACGGTCCCGTCCGGAAGGATGAGGAGGGAGGGATTGGCGTGATCGTCACGATTGAAGGCTGGCTCAACTACCTGCCAGGCGCGCTCACCACTCTCCAGATCGAGACTCGATACCATGATGCTGCCGCCGACATCGACCCACCCTGCATAGACCCGGTCATGCTCGCCCTTGAAGCGGACTCCACGCGGATCTCCGAACCAGCACCATGCACCGCTTGTGGTAAGCAGAGGGTATTCCTCCGCCGGCCGTGGAGGGCCGCTTCCGCGTCCACAACAGGTCAGAGTCAGGCTGACCAGGAGCAGGGAAACAACAGTCCGTTTCAATAGGCGCATGCGCGTGCCTCCGTCGTGAGAGCAGTCAGCAGAACAGGGTCCGCTTCGAAGAAATGGTCTGAAGGAGCAAGGATATACCCTCCTCCCTCCCCGGCCTCCCGGAAACAGCGCTGCACTTCTGCCGTGGTTTCCTCCAGGTCGCATCCCTGCAGATATCTGGCCTGGTCGAATCCGCCTATCATGCAGACCTGATCGCCGATCCGTCGTTTCGCTTCTGCGAGATCGGCATCCCCGCCGAGTGATGGCGGGGTGAAGGTTTCCATGGCATCAGGTTCCATACCGGCGATCAGTTCGAGGATCGGCATCATCCCGCCACAGGTGTGGTAGACCACCCGATGACCGGCCCGGTGCGCCTCAGCGATCAGGGGCGCATCGAACGGAGCCACGAACATCTCGAAGATCGCCGGGGAGATGACGGTGGATGAGGCATCCCCCCCACCCATCTCAAGCAGGTCGTAGGGGGCGCCTTCCGAGGAACGCAGCCAGGGGAGTTTCCTGTCGCGCAGGATGCCGAGGAACTCCTTCACCCAGTTCGGATCATCGTTGGTTGCCATGATCAGGTTCTCTATCCCGAAAAGTACGGCAGCATCCTGCCAGCAACCCGGTTGACCGTAGATGTCAAAGCCGGGCACCTGCCCCCGGATGATCCCCTCACCCCCGGACGCTTCAGCCTGCTGTTCGACCTCCCGTACATCGCAGAGTGGCGGTGGAGCAAAGCGGGCGATGAGGTCAATATCTGTGGGCTGCTTGATGAGCCGTTCCACAACCCACATGGTGTCTGTGCCATCCCTCAAGGCCATCGTGAGGACCCCGGCCGGGGTATGGATCCGATAATGGATACCGGGTCCACCAGTCCCGGTGAGAGGTTCCCGTTCGATCCGCCAGTCATCGGAACAGATCCATACCGGCTCCAGATACCCGGGTGGCCCCTGGTCGGGATCGCGGTATGCCCCGGTTGAATCATCTGGACGATGGGCAACCACCCAGGTAACAGGATCGAATCCGAACTGTTCGAAGAACTCCCGGGGATCAACCCCCTCACCTATCCCGGCCAGTAAAGAGGGCATGAGATGGTGGGTGGTGACCGGAAGACGATCGGACACCTTCCGATCGAGTGCGGCGAGCAAACGCTCCCGCGATGTCATGTCAGGTTCATCCTGGTTGTGCCCGCTCCTCAGATCAGGCCACGAAAATGAGGCTTACGGTCCCTTGTTCGCAGTGTCAGTCGAGACGGCTACCGGGCTCACCGAGAAGACTTTAAAAGCACCTGGCGATGCAGCCGATCAGGGTCCCTCCCATACCAGCGGCTCCACACTTGGCCACGGCAAGACCAGCGCCGCCAACCGCAGTCGCAACAGCTGCTGAGATGAGAGCGGCCAGTCCTGTTCCAGCAGTGGACACCGTGAGCGCCGCCAGAGCAATCATGAGGAGCCCGATAACAGCAATGGCCCCGAAGAAGCCGAACTGGTATTTGCAGCATTCCCATACGCAGCTCCTCATTCCCTCATCCCCCCTTCTTCTGACTCTCCTCGAAAGCCGAGTGACATCCCCATACCGGCCATCGCACCGAAGACGACCCAGCCCTGACCTTGGTCGGGCAGGAGATTGTAGAGTCCGACCAGCAGCCAGATCACCGGCAGCAGGATCAGACCCAGAGTTAAGCGCTTCTTCATGGACAACTCCTCGATCGTGGAGTGGGTACAGTGCTTTTTCTACCGTACAGGGGGGAACGACACGGACCATTTCAACTGGTGCAAAGCTCACCCGGCAGGTCTACACTCAGGATATTCCGATCCCCAGTGCCTGCCATCCTTCTGACCGGTGCGGTCTGACGGCAGGCGGATCTGCCGTTCGACACCATCGGACAACCGGGAGGTACCCCCGAGATGATCATCGATCCCGCCGGACTGACCGGGCTGGAAGCCCACCGGCTTCTTATCAGTCTGATCGTCCCCCGCCCCATCGCCTGGGTGACCAGCATCAGTACCGACGGTGTTGTGAACGCCGCGCCTTACAGCTTCTTCAGCGGTGTACGCAGTAAACCGCCCGTGATCTCGATAAGCGCCGGGCAGGGTCGCCACGGCGAAAAGGACACTCCCCGAAACGTTGCCGCAACAGGTGAGTTCGTCGTGAACCTGGTAAGTGAGGAACAGGCGGAACAGATGAACCGTACTGCCACCGAGTACCCGTACGGGGTGAGCGAACCTGATGAGATCGGGATCGAACTGGCACCCTCCGGAACGGTCAGCGTACCGCGTATCGCGGGCTCTCCCGCTGCCCTGGAATGTGTCCTGGAACGGATCGTACCGGTCGGGGATCCACCGGCCTCACTCATCCTGGGAGAAGTGAGGGCTTACTGGCTGCGCGAGGATCTGGAGTGGGACCGGGCCGAGGGGATCGATCCGCTGACGATGAACGTGATCGGACGCCTGCATCTCGACTCCTACCTGCGGATCACCGAGACCTTCCCGATGGAGCGGATCAGGTATAAGCCCCCCGGAGAATGACCGTCATGAGCATCAAGAAAATAAACCTGGTCGTCTTTGTCGTGCTTATCGGCTTCATGGGAGTCTGCGGAGGCTGCAGCCGGGATGGAACCACTTCCCGGACGGGGCCCGATGATGAGATGTCCATCACGCGAACCGTTTCAGGTTACCGGGTGACCCTCAACGAGGAAGCGTGCATGGACTTTCAGCTTCCCGAACTGGCCGGAATCGGTCTGCCCCGGGTGTCGGTCCGGGCGGTAGAAGAGGGCTGGCAGCAGGTGAGCATGCGGTGGGAGGTCCCTCACGAGATAACCCAGGACGAACTCTCCGTGATGTTCGATCTCTCCATGGAACCCGATTTCTGGTGGGCGCCTCATCTCGCCCCGGAAGAGGGATACGTGATCGCGCAGCACGTCTTCCGCTCCCCCGCCCTGATCGTCCAGCAGGATCACCTCAGCCTGGCCATCGTTCCCGACCTGGACCTGGTCGGAGATCGGCCAGGCAATCCCTGGTTCCTCGATCTGGACGCTCCTGCCCGGCAGCTGTGGCTCGGCATGACCCTGACCGACATCCCCGTCCACGTTCTCTACACGAAGGCACCAGGGATGACTATCGAGGCCGGTGAGGTGGAGCTCTCTTTCTTCATCCGTGTCTGGAAGGACCAGTGGGGAGTGCGAAATCCCTGGTCGCCGGTGACATCCTTCCTGTGGGGACGCTGGGGGAGCCCCCTCCTGGTCGCAGGGGAACCGGTCCAGGCATCGCTTGAGACCTATACGCAGCACACATACGACTGGGCCTTCGAATCATGGGGTGATTTCGTCTGGCAGGAGTTCGATCTGGGTGGCGTGCGGGTGGGCGCTCCGCAGTTCATCGTCAACATCTCCCAGTCGCCCAACTACCCGGGTGTGTGGTACCAGCGGGAATTCCTCTCGATCTGGAACCAGACCTGGTTCTCGTCTCTGCGCAGCGCATCGGGGCTCTATCGATATGCGCGGGACATCGGCGATGAGGAGTTGCTGCGCAAAGCACGGCTCACGAAGGAACTGGCCCTGGCAGCGCCGATGACGGACGGTGTGTTCCCCGCCGTGATACGCACTCCCAATGAGACGGTGGAGATCGACGGGGAGCAGTATCGTCGTCCGCTGGACTGGGATGAGGCTGTCTGGACCAATTCGAACCGCTCTCCCCGCGATCACGGCATCTCTGACGACTGGTACCATGTCCTGGATGCCAGCTGGACCGCCCTGCTCATGCTCCGCTGGCACCTGGAACTGGAGAGCGATGAGCGCCTGGTCGACTACGCCCGCGCCTGGGGCGACCGCCTGCTCACCCTTCAGGGCGAAGAGGGATTCTTCCCGGGCTGGCTCCATCCGGAGACCCACGCACCTGGCCCGGTCATGAACCGTACCCCCGAGACAAGCATGAGCGTGACCTTCCTGCTCGAACTGGCCGGGGTGACCGGCGAATCCCGCTACCGCGAGGCCGCGCTCAGGGCCATGGATGCTGTGCTTGCCGAGATCGTCCCTGAGGGCAACTGGCTCGATTACGAGACCTACTGGTCGTGCTGCGGCTGGGGTCGTGATATGTACCTCGATCGGAAGATCGATCGCAATGCCATGCACAAGCAGAACACCCTGTCGATGTTCTGGACAGCCGAAGCGCTCCTGCAGGCATGGCGCGTGACCGGCAGCCAGCACTACCTCGGCTTCGGGTGGCGTACCCTGGATGAACTCTCCATGGCCCAGCAGGTCTGGCAGCCCCCCTTCATCCATGTGCCCGCACTGGGTGGATTTGGGGTGATGAATGCCGACGGGGAGTGGAATGACTCGCGTGAAACACTCTTCGCCGAACTCTTCCTCGACTACTATCGCTGGACCGGCGATCCTGCCTGCTTCGAGCGCGGCATCGCGGCATTGAAGTCGGGCTTCATCATGATGTATTGCCCCGAGAATCCGATCGTGCGGGAGATGTGGGAAAAGGTCTACCCCTGGTTCGGGCCGGAAGACTACGGCTTCACCATGGAGAACTACGGCCACGGCGGCCGCACCTCCCCCGAAGGTGAGGGAATGGGAGTCTTCACCATCTACGACTGGGGCAATGGGGCCGCTGCCGAAGCAGCAATGCGTATCCTCGATCACTGGGGCCATGTCTACATCGACCGCGACCGCGATCAGGCCTTCGGGATCGATCGGGTAGAGGTCCGGAAAAGAGGTCGACGCTGGGTACTCGTTAATGAAACTGGCACGCCGCGGACCATCCGGATCGTCTACGAAGATGGTTCGGAAGAGAAAGTCACCCTGGTCGACAGGATAGTCATCCGACCACCTGTCCGGCCGAGGGAAGAACGGACCCGATGATATCCAGACCAGCCGTCCAGAAACTGACATTGAGGTATCGATCCACAAAACAGGAGACCGTGCCATGTTGATGCTGAAGGCTGTCACCGCAATAGCGCTGTTCGGGATGTGCGTCGCGCCCCTTTCTGGCTGCGCCGACCGGGAAGACTTCGACGGGCTCGAGATGAGCCTCTCCACCCTCCCGCTCCTGAGCGACGCGAAGACTCGTTCGATCAGCCCCGAGAGCTTCACCGGTGAGAAGGGAATGGCCGGGATGGCAACTGAGGGCACCGGTGCCAATGCCGCCCGCGAACTGGGACAGGGCTGGAAAGTCTCGCCCTCGGTGCGTATCTCCGCCGGGGAGACCTTCACCCTTGCCGAGATCGATGGACCGGGAGCGATCCAGCATATCTGGATGACCCCGACCGGTAACTGGCGGCACTCGATCCTCCGCTTCTACTGGGACGGTGAGAACGAAGCGTCGATCGAGGTCCCGGTGGGCGATTTCTTCGCCAACGGATGGGGCGAGTTCGCGCACGTGAATTCACTGGCCGTCTGCGTCAATCCCGGCAGTGGTTTCAACTGCTACTGGACGATGCCCTTCAGAGGGTCGTGCCGGGTCACCATGGAGAACATCGACGAACGGGGCATGACCCTCTATTACCAGATCGACTACACCCTGACAGAGATTCCCCGTGACGCCGGATACTTCCATGCCCAGTTCCGTCGCTCCAATCCCCTGCCTGACATGGAGGATTTCACCATCCTTGAGGGTGTCAGTGGTCAGGGGCAGTACGTCGGCACCTACATGTGCTGGGGGGCAAACAGTCCCGGCTGGTGGGGTGAGGGTGAGATCAAGTTCTTCATGGATGGAGACGGAGAGTTTCCCACCATCTGCGGTACGGGCACCGAGGACTACTTCTGTGGCTCATACGGATTCTCGAATCCGAGGACCCGGGATTACATGGAGTTCAGCACCCCCTATGCCGGCATGCCGCAGGTCCTCAGACCGAACGAGGAGCGGAACACGCCACCCCGCTTCGGTCTCTACCGGTGGCACATCATGGATCCAGTACGTTTCGAGAAGGATCTCAGGGTGACGATGCAGGCTCTTGGCTGGAAGAGTGAAGGACGGTATCTGCATCTTCAGGATGACATTTCATCGGTGGCGTTCTGGTACCAGGCGGAACCGCACGCGCCCTTCCCGACTCTGCCCTCTCGGGAGGCTCTTGCGATCGCGAAGTGATCTGTCCGGCCGGCTGATCAGCCCGTGATCCCGTTCAGATCACGGGCGTGGATCATCCTGCTTCAGGAATTCCGTGACGTTCTCCGCGGTGATGGTCGCGGTCGGAAGGGTGATCCGCTCGCCGGGCGTGATCTCACGGCGCCCCTCGAGAATATCGATGGCGATTTCGAGCCCTGCTTCTCCCGGAGTCGAGTAGAGGAAGGTCGCTGCCAGTATCCCGTTCCGGACCCACACGGCCCCCTCCTCGGGCAGACCGTCGATACCGAGGAACCTGATCCGGTCGGCGACACCCATCTCACGCGCGGCCTGGTATGCTCCGTATGCCATCGGATCGTTGTGCGCGTAGATGATGTCTATATCCCGGTGGATCTGGAGAGCGTCCTGTGCGATGGCCTTGCCCTGATCGAGCTTCCAGTCGCCGTCGAGACCGCCCAGAATCACTACCCCCGGCTCCTGACCGACGACCTCGTGAAATCCGTCGCGTCTCTCCTGGGCCGGTGTCGAAGCCAGCGCACCGCAGATCTCGTAGATCTTCCCTTCAGCCGACCCGGCACCACCCAGTTGCTGGACCGCATACGTCCCTGCGGCACGACCGATGACCAGATTGCTCGCCCCGATGAACGCCGCGTATCCCTTCCAGGTCGTGTCACGGTCGAGCACGATCACCGGGATTCCCGCTTCAGTGGCCTCCTGGATCGCGCGCGAGCATCCTGAGGCTTCCTTCGGAGAGATCAGGATTGCGTCCACCTGCCGTGATATGAAGATCTGGATATGTTCGACCTGGTTCTCGGTCCTGTCATCGGCATCGAGCACGATCAGATCGACCGCATCACCGTACTCGAGCGCCTTCGCCCTCAGGTTCTCGTTGAAGACCACCCGCCACGGCTCCTTCACCGTCACCTGCGAGAAGCCGATAACCCACGTTCCCTCATCCGCCGACTTCGCGCACCCGGTCATCACGACCGGCAACAGCAGGAGAATCGTCAGTGCGGACAACAGATATCGTCTGGTGTGGATGGCTCCGATCCGGTCGTGCATTTTCTGCTCCATACTGTATCCCTCCCGGGAATTCGTCCGTGCCGGATACCGGCCTCTCTAACTGATCCTCTTCCGCTTGATGCCCCGCAACCACCAGAGGAGCGTACCCTCCTGGAGGAGGACAGCACCGATGATGATCACACCCTTCAGGATGTCCTGCACTTCACTCGGTACTTCCTGGAGGTTCAGGATATTCCCCAGGTATCCGAGTATGAGAACCCCTACCATCGTCCCGATCACCGTCCCCCTGCCACCCATCAGGCTGGTGCCGCCGATCACAACCGCAGCGATGGCGTCGAGTTCCCAGGTGGCGCCCGCGTCCGGCTTCCCCTGGCTGTAGGAGGCACAATAGAGCACTCCGGCCAGTGCCGAGAGACTCCCGCAGATCCCGTAGACCATCATCTTCACCCGGTCGACGTTCACGCCTGAGAGCCGAGCTGTCTCCTCATTGCCGCCTATGGCATAGATGTGCCGCCCGAAACGGAGTCTGGTCAGTGTGAAGTGGATCACCACCTGGCTACTCAGAAAGTCGAAGCTCTGAGGGGCGATGTTGACGGTTCCTTCAGCGCTGTACCCGGCTGACTGGTAGTAGATCGGGTGGATCTGCCCACCCCTGCCGGCGATGAATTTCGCCAGTCCCATGGCCGCACTCATCATCCCCAGCGTCACGATGAAGGGCTGGATCCTCCCTTTCGCGATGATCACACCGTTGAAAGCCCCGAGGAATAATCCCAGGATCGGGATGATCAGCAGGACCGCGATGGTGCTGAAACCATGTGCCACCTGCGCACTGCTCCACAATCCGACAGCTACCGCCATCAGGAGCCCTGCGATCAGACCGACAATGTCGGCCCGTTTCCGATCGTGGCCTTTGTGGATGAGGATACCTCTGCCGATAAAGTAACCCACCATGAGCGCGAACAGGATGAAGAGGGGCACTGTGATCGAGGTAGCGCGGGTCCACTCCCGCTCCATGAGGAGCATGGCACAGGCAACCGTTGAGAGGGAGAGCAGGCTACCGACAGAGAGATCGATACCGGCCGAGATGATGACCAGTGTCATACCGATCGCCGGCAGGGCGATGATCGATACCCGACCGAGCACATTCAGCTGGTTGTAGAGACTGAGGAAGGTCTGACCGTTAAGGACAACCCCGGCAAGGAGGATCCCGATCAGACCGAGGAAGGGACCGAGGCGGCGGGCCAGCCCGCGTGCGGTTGATGTCGTGCCGGTCATCTGTTCGTCGAGCCCGTTCATCGTTCTCCGGTTCATGCCGCTGGCGCCGCGGCGTGCAGGATCTTCTCCTGGGTCGCTTCCTCATGGTCGAAGAGAGCCGAAACCCGACCTTCCCTCAATACCATGATCCGATCGCAGATCGAGAGGAGTTCCGGAAGTTCGGATGATGTCATGATGATCGAGACCCCTTCTTCAGCCAGCTTCGAAAGGTAGATGTAGAGTTCGTGCTTGGCGCCGACGTCGACACCCCTGGTCGGTTCGTCGAGCAGGAGCACCCTCGGACGGGTTGCCAACCACTTGGCGAGAAGCACTTTCTGCTGATTGCCGCCCGAGAGAGATTCGATCGGATTGCCGAGGTCGGCCACATCGATCGACAGCCGGTCCACATACTCCTCTGCCAGAGCCCGTTCCTTCCCGGGAGATATCATGCAGAGGTGGAGGAGTTCCTTCAGGGCGGCCAGGGTCAGATTCTGTTCGACATTCATGCTAAGCACGAGCCCGTTGCCCTTCCGGTCCTCCGTGAGCAGCGCGATCCCGGCCTCGATCGCCTGGCGCGGATTGGAGAGATCCAGTTCCACCCCCTCAAGTTCCACTCTTCCACGCGTGTCGCGGGCAGCCACGCCGAACAGCGCCTCCAGCAGTTCTGTCCGCCCCGAGCCGAGTAGTCCGGCGATACCGAACTGCTCGCCCCGACGTACTTCGAAGGAGATGTCATCAAGCAGAGCACGCCTGCCAGGCACCTCGTTCACCCGTGTGAGATTGCGCACCCTGAACACGACATCCTCGTCCGGTTCCCCCTCCCTGACAAAGAATTGTTCGAAATCACGTCCGACCATCAGGCTGATCAGTTCCCGGCGGGATATATCCTCCGCGTTCATAACGCCGACCGTTCTGCCGTCGCGCATGACCGTCACCCGATCGGCTATCTGGTAGAGTTCATCGAGACGGTGCGAGATATAGACGATCGAGACCCCATCTGAACGCAGTTTTCGAACAACCGTGAAGAGGATTTCAGCCTCCGCCCCGGTCAGGGCCGAGGTCGGTTCATCCATCACCAGCAGGCGGGCATCGAGTGAGAGCGCCTTGCCGATCTCCACGAGCTGCTGGCCGCCGATACGGAGTTCCGAAACCGGGATCGTCACCGGATCGTCGAAATGGAGCGAGTCCATGATCTCACGCGCCATCCGGTTCATGGCTGCGTAGTCGATGACACCGCCGAATCGGGTCGGCTCCCGGCCGAGGAACATGTTCTCGGCCACGGTGAGACCGGGCACCAGGTTCAATTCCTGGTAGATGATAGCGATGCCGGCTTCCTCGGCGGCCCGGGTAGCAGGAAACCTGACCTGCTCGCCGTCGAAATGAAGGTCCCCCTGCCACTCTTGATGAACACCGGCCACGATCTTCATCAGGGTGGACTTCCCCGCCCCGTTCTCTCCTACGAGGGCCATCACTTCCCCCGGCAGAACTTCGAATTCGACGCCGTGCAGGACACGCACGCCTGAGAAGGCCTTGATGATCGATTCCATCCGCAGAAGCGGTTCCACCCGGACGCTACCTCTTTGTCCCGCAGAAACTGACCGTGATGCCGAGGGCCTCAGCCATGGAGGCCCTGGCGTACATTGCCTTATCGGCCCGTTCAGCACTCCCTGCATAGACCACCTGGATGTGGTTGGCCTTGTGCCGGGCCATCATCTGGTCACGGCTCACACCGTACGTGACACCATGCATGATCGGCCACTGGGGTGTGGTGGAATCCCACCGACGCTGTGTCTCCTTCCGGGGCAGTTCCACGACCTTCCCCCGTCCGATGTCCATGTTCAGCCGATTCTTCTCGACGTAGATCCTCGACCAGATGATCTCCCCGGGCCGGCTGATCCCCTTGATGGTGCTCCCGCCGAGGCGGAAGTACATGGGCGGCTGGCGTTCCCCCACTGCCCCGCTCCAGCCGCCGATGAAGTGAGAGGGCGGGACGGCCCCGCTGATCTCAAATACCCAGACGTAGTCATCGACGGTGCCCGATCGGTCCACATCCCCCCAGCGCAGGTCATGAAGGGTGTTCTCCACCGGTTCGCCCATCGCTTTGTGGACCCGGAAGATCATCAGGCCGTCCAGGCCGGCGCATTCGTCCACTTCGTTGAAATGCGGCAGGGGATCGCCACGGTAGAGGATCCGTCCGCGGGCATCCCTGACCGGAGGCCGCTTCGAATCGTTCAGCATCCCTTCGGCCAGGTCGGAAGCGGGGAGGCAGTCCTTCAGGCCCTGCTGGTACTGGATACCGATAGTATCGCAACCGAACTCGCCCGCAATCCGCAGCGCGGCTATGTACATCTTGCACTGGGTGAGCACCTGCTCCCGGGTCAGTTCGGTCGCTTCATCCTTGCCGAACCTGAACTTCATCCCTGCCTTGCGAATCCAGCGGAGGACTTCCCTGGCCTCGGAATCGGGTACCGCCATGGTGGCTGCATACAGCGCCGACTGGCTCAACCGTTCTTTGAAGACACCGGTCGGGTTCAGGAGGTGGTCGGGAATGATGGCGTTGTACATGCCCATGCATCCCTCATCGAAGATCCCCATGATCGCACGCTGCTGTTTGAGCTGAGTTGCCAGTGCTTCTCCGAGCTTCCGTTCCTTCGCGGGTATCCGGACCTTCTCATACGGCGTGACGTGATCGAGCCGATGGGTGACTCGCCCCTTCTCGAGCCAGGTCTTCAGTTTGTTCCTGAAGGCGGGATCGCTGAAGTCCTCACCCCAGAGGGTCGAGTATTTCACCTCTGCCCTGGTGAGGGAACCGTTCAGGTTGAGCATCCCGACCAGCCCGGGCCACTGACCCGACCAGTTGGCGACGGTGAGGATGGGACCCCGGTGACCGATCAGACCGGACAGGACATGGTGAGAGTACTGCCAGACCGCCTCAGCCACGATCAGCGGAGCGTCGGGATCGATACCGGCAAAGACCTCCATCCCCTCCCGCTGCGAACCGATAAACCCGTGCTTCTTCGAGGGGCGGTAAGGGTGTGCCCTGACTATCTCGTACCCGAGAGAGGCAGCCACCGATCTGAGGGATTTCTCCATCTCCGCCTGGGCCGGCCAGCAGACCTGGTTCGCCGACTCGCGAAGATCACCACTGGCCACCAGCACCACCTGGTTACCGCATACCTTCTTCGGTTTCTCAATTACCGGGATCGTGTACTCCGCCATCTTCATCGCTCCTGTTGTCGATTACCGGCACTGTTTTTCGGGTGAGTCTACACCTCTATCAGTCTGTCGGCCCACCGTCTTTGCCGATCGATGTCGATCCGGCATCCCCTCTTCAAGATTGGTGTCCAGGGATGTAGAATGGGATGAACCCGGGGGGAGTCGGATATGGATTCACGCACACGTGTCGAGATGGCCCTGAATTTCGAGACCCCGGATCGTCCCCCCATCTATGCAACGTTCGTTCCGGAGATACAGGCGCAGCTGCAAGCGGAGATCGGTGAGAAGGAACCGGATCTGGGGGCAGCACTGGGGAGTGATCTGGTGACGACCTCTGCCGGCCTGGAACTGAGTTTCTATGGTGGAGAGAGACCGGAGTACACCTGTCCCTGGGGCATCCGCTGGCGTTGGGTGAGCTACGGAATCGGGGAATATACCGAGATCGTCGGTCCACCGCTGGCCGGTGACAAGTCGAAGCTGGAGAGCTTCATCATCCCGGATCCGGAACTGGATTCGCATTACGAGACGTTCCGGAAAATGAAGGATCTGTACGGGAAAGAAAAATGGATGGTCGGTTCCAGCCAGATCAGCATCTTCGAGGCGGCCTGGTACCTGCGCGGGATGGAAGAGTTCCTGATGGATATGGCACTCGATCCGGATTACACAAATGCATTGCTGGACAAGGTCATGCGTTTTCCGCTGATCGCTTCGCGCAGGCATGCGGAATCGGGCGCGGATATGGTCTGGTTCGGGGACGATATATCGCACCAGCAGGGGATGATGATATCGGTCGATATGTGGCGTACGTATCTGAAACCGCGACTGGCAACACTCTTCGCGGAGCCGAAGAAAATCAATCCGAACATCAAGGTAGCCTATCACAGTTGTGGCAACTGTGAGGCGGTCCTGGACGACATGGTGGAGATCGGGTTGGATGTCCTGAACCCGCTGCAGCCGACGGCGATCGATCCGTTCGCGGTGAAGCGCCGTTACGGGAAACACCTGGCGCTTTTCGGCGGACTCTGTGTACAGCATACAATGCCGCACGGTACACCGGACGAGGTCCGTGCCGCAGTCCGAAAACTGAAGAGCGAATGCGGCGAAGGCGGTGGTTACATCCTGGCTCCTGCCCATCACATCCAGGCGGATACACCGTTGGAGAACATTCATGCGTTCTATGAAGAAGGGATGCTGGCGTTATAGTTGCGCCTGGAATGCCCAAGATCGAAAGGCCCAGAAGATGAATCGACCAGTTCGCCTCCACTCCATCATCTCCCCCGTCCTCGACTGCATCCTTTGCTCTATCCCTTACCCCATCCTCTCTGCGCTGATCGTGGTCCTGCTCGCAGTTCCCGCCTCGGCCCAGGCCGGGGGCGGACGCGCGAGGACGATCACGACCGCGACCCTGCTCCAGGAGATGACCGACCTGTCGGAACTCGGGAGGCTGCCTGCCCCCGGCTACCGGACAATCCAGTTCTCCAGTTACGACAGGCGTTCGGTCTCTCCCGAGGAAGAGGGATGGTTCTCCAACTCCGACGGTTTCGGACGGGAACCGATCCCCGGGTTCCTGAGGGTATTGCGCGAGCCAGACGAGGAGGGCATCGGAAGTTACCTGCTCTGCGAGGTGAACGGACCGGGAGCGATCGTGCGGACCTGGTCAGCCAGGATGGCCGGCACTCTCCACGTCTATCTCGACGCCCCGAGTTCACCGCTCTACCTGGGCGACGCCTATAGCTTCCTTGCAGCAAAATCTGACGTGTTCCTCGAAGAGGCGGGACTGGATATCGATTGCGAAGACGCCTTCCGCCAGCAGGACGCCGACTATCTGCCGATCCCGTTCAATCGGTCGCTGACCATCACCTGGGAGGGCAACCTGGAGGAACTCCACTTCTACCATGTTGAGGTTCGTCTGTACGAGGAGGGCACCCGGGTCAGGAGCTTCGATCCCGTTCGGGACCTCGGGCGCGGTGAGGAGGACCTGCTCCTTGCGGCTTCCGCACTTCTCACACCCCCCTCTCCCCCGACCGGCACCCTCTACGAACGCTCGGCCGACCTCGCTCCGGGTACCAGCTGGGACCTCGAAGCCTCCTCGGCAGGCACCAGCGGAGCCATCACCCTGTTCACTCTGCGCGTCACTGCCCCCGACCTGTGGAAGGCACTGCGCGGCACCCTGCTTCAGATCGCATTCGATGGAGCGGCCCGGCACCAGGTCGAGTCCCCCGCCGGTGACTTCTTCGGTTCAGGACCAGGCGTGAATCCCTATGACAGTCTGCCGATGAGCGTCAGCGAGGACGGGACGATGACCTGCCGGTTCGTCATGCCGTTCCAGGAAACCGCCCTCTTACGCTTCACGAACCACTCCGATGATTGGATCCATATCGAGACGACGATCAACGTCTCCCCGTGGCAGTGGGACGACACTTCCCTCTACTTCCGCGCCAGATGGAGGAGCGACCACGATCTCGACCTGGCATCCGGTCCCTTCGATGTGCCCTTTGTGGTGCTGAAGGGCCAGGGACGTTTCGTGGGCGCGGCATCGTTCCTGGTGAATCCCTCAGCCGTACCCACACCCGGAGGCAACTGGTGGGGCGAGGGTGATGAGAAGATCTTCGTGGACGACGATCCCTTCCCCGTCTTCTTCGGGACCGGCACGGAGGACTACTACAATTACTCATGGAGCCGTCCCGACCTGTTCGATCATCCCTACTGCGGACAGCCCCTCGACACCGGCCCGGGCACTCTGGGATATATTTCGAATCACCGCTGGCACATCCTCGACTCGGTGCCATTCTCCGACCACTTCGCCTTCTACCTCGAGCTGTGGCATCACCGGGCATTTCCCGGTCTCTGTTACGACCGGATCGCCTACTGCTACGCCCGGCCGGGCGCTCTCGACGATCACCGCCGGGTACAGATATCCGAACTGGTGGTCAGGGACCTGCCCGTGTATGAACCGGAGGCCTATGGCGGGGCGAGCAACTCGACCTTCCACCACCTGGATGCGATGACGCACAGCGTCACCGGCGGGGACCTGGACACGGAGAAAGCGCAGCCAGGAGCATCGCGGGGAAGTCTGTTCTGCTGGAATGCCGAGGCCGGTGACCGCCTGACGGTCACCTTCGAGATCGAGGAGAGTGGTGATCACGCTATCAACCTGGTGGCAGCCCACTGGCCCGAGTCGGGCAGCCTGCGCATATCGCTCGACGGTTCACCGCTCGAAGTGACCAATCTCGGCGGCGCCGGGATGGGAGAACGCGGGAAGTCTGAGCTGGTCCTGCGAAGCGGGTTCGCCCGCCGTCTGCTCAGCACCGGCTTCCGCCGGGGAGCGCTGGAGGCAGGTGAACACGAGCTGGTCCTGGAATGTGTCGAAGCGGGCCGGTTCGGGTTCGATTACTTCTGGATCAGGAAGTTCTGAATCGGGTGGAGGTCCTCATATACGCTTCGCTTATTACTACTGAGAATATACATTTGGTCATAGTAACACTTCTATCCAACCCCGGAGGTAAAACACCATGCTAGAGCTTAAAGCGGGCATCGACATCCTGTCTGAGATCGGTGGGGTCAAGACGGAGGATCAAGCAAACGCCATCTTTCAGGAGAAGATGGACGATGTTAACCTGGCCAAACTGGACAGGATCAAAAACTCCGAAGTTCGCTTGAAGATCGCCAACGCGATTGCGATGTGTGAGCCCGACAGCGTCTTCATCAATACCGGGTCGGAAGAAGACAAACAGTGGGTCCGCAACCTGGCGTTGGAAAAGGGTGAGGAAAAACCGCTCAAGCTCAAGAACCACACGATCCACTATGACCTCAAAGACGAGCAGGGTCGCATCGTCGACCGCACGTTCTACATCATAAACGAGGGGGAGTCCGTCAGCGCGCTGGCCAACAAGAAGCTGCGCGACGAGGCGCTGGTGGACGTCAGGGAGAAGATGACCGGCATCATGAAGGGCATGCCGATGGTGGTCGGATTCTACATGCGAGGACCCGTCGGCGCGCCCGTGTCAAACCCCGCGCTCGAGATCACCAGCTCCGCTTATGTGTGCCACAGCGCCGAACTGCTGTACCGGAACGTTTTCGAGGATTTCGAACGGGAAGTCGAGCGTCTGGGACACTTCTTCACGAATGTGCACAGCGAGGGAGCGAACCGCCTCGAAGACCTGCCCAACGCCCGCGTATACATGGACCGCAGCTGGTGGACCACCTTCAGCATGTTCTGCACCTACGCGGGTAACACTCTGCTGATGAAGAAGGGCAACCACCGCTTCGCAGTAGATAAATCGGTGTACTACGGCAAGGACAGGGAGGTCTCCGAGCATATGTTCATCACCGGCCTGCGCGGTCCGGGTGGGCGCGTCACCTTCTTTGCCGGCGCCGCCCCCAGCGGCTGCGGCAAGACCACCACTGCGATGGTGGGCACCGACTTCGTCGGCGACGACCTCGCGCAGATGTGGATTGCCGACGACGGTACCGTCCGGGCGATCAACCCGGAAGCCGGTATTTTCGGCATCGTCCAAGACGTGAACGAAGAAGGTGATCCCCTGTTGATGAAACTGCTCCGCCAGGAAGGCACGGAAGTGATCTGGTCGAACGTGCTGATCGACGACGACCTGAAGCCGCACTGGGCAGGAAACGGGGAAGAGCACGCGAAGGAAGGTTTCAACTTCCAGGGGGAATGGCAGGAGGGAATGACGGACGATAACGGCAAGCCCATCCCGCTCTCCCACCCCAACGCCCGCTGCACGCTGCAATCGAGCGCCCTGGACACGTTCTCCGAAGTGGCCGAATCGGGCGATGGTGCTCCCATCCGCGTGATTACCTACAGCGGCCGTGACAGCGACACCATGCCACCGGTCTGGGTGGCCAAGAATCCCGACGAAGGCGTCTCGATCGGTGCGTCGATTGTCTCGGCCGCCACGGCGACGGAAGTCGGCGCCACTGGCGTGAAGCGCGCCCCGTGGGCGAACGCTCCGTTCATCCCCGGTGCCCTGGGCGACTACATGCAGCTGCAGTTCGACTTCTTCAACAGCAACCTGATCAATGATGAGTTCAGGCCGGTCATGGCCGGTCTCAACTATTTCCTGACGCACGATGCTCGCGGCGGCACGGAGGGCACCAAACTCCTTGGGTCTGGCTCGGCTGGCTGGAACTGCTGGCTCACTCGGAAGTCGACGGGATCGAAACACCGATCGGCGTCATTCCCAAGTACGATGATCTGAAGAATCTGTTCATGGAGAAGATCGATAAGGACTATCCGGAAGACCTGTACAATAAGCAGTTCGCGCTGTACGTCGACAACATCGTGGACCGCATCGACCTGCAGGCGGAAGCGTACGGCAAAGACCAGGATGTCCCGAAGCGGATCTTCGAGGTTTATGAAGCGCAGAAGAAGGACCTGCTCGCGCTCAAGGACACGTACGGATCGATCGTCTCGCCCGGACAGCTGATCGAAAACGCCGGCTAGACCGGGACTCGAAGGAGAAGCACAAAAGAAAACGGGGGCGGACAGTTGTCCGCTCCCGTTTTTGCCGTCTATAGACGCATGTGTCTGCTCTGCCGGCCCCTTTTCCGTTCCGCAACAGGTTGATCAGGCTGACCTGCTCAGGGACGCCAGCCGGTCGGGATCTCCCGTCCGGCCTGCCGCTCGATGTAATCGGGATCTATGAAGGGCTCATCCTCCCGGTGAGCCTCCATCAGGGCGATCCGTTTCCGGAGCAGTTCGTCCAGGTTCCGCCCGTGGATGAGCTGGGTCTCTTCCAGGTCGGTGGTGGCCATGAACTCGATCCCCGAGTCGAGGAGCCCGAGCAGGCGATGTGAGTTCGCGATCTCACGATCGATCATCTCCCCGAGAAGTGAGACAGAAGTGGACATCCCGCCGTCATCTCCCTGCTCTTTCGCCTTCATGTAGCCGTAGACACCGGCCACCCAGGCCGCCACGTTGCGCTGTGTTTCGAACCAGCAGCGCAGGGCGGAGATCCGAACATACTGATCCTCGATCACGTCTGTTACATCACCATCGACATCGCTCCCGTCACCCTCTCCCCCTCTATTTCCGGCCTTGCCGCGGATCCCCTCCAGCAGAGTGATCGCGCTGTCGAGCGGCCCCCACAGGTTGGTATCGATACGCTCGAGGTCACGTTCGCACTGTTCGGGGGTCATCAGTTCGAAGAGCACATCCCGGCTCAGGTCGACGTTGTTGGGATTATGCGGCGTGGTGCACATCCACTCCTGGTAGTACGCCCGTTCGGACAGCGGGATCGCTTCGATATCAGGCACAAAGGGACGGGCCCACAGCCGGTACCAGACGAAGCCGAAGGTCGAATAGAGCGGTGTGATGTTCGGGAAGGCCAGGATTGCTTCCTCGGTCAGCTTCCACGCCTCCCGCAGTGTCTCCCCCCGGTCGTCTCCGGCCCACTCGCTGGAGATCCGCGCGATCTCCACCTCCGGGTCGAGGTCGGGATCGAACTGGAAGAGGCTCACCACTTCATGGTTGATGTTGAAGGGAACGATATCCGGCGGACAGGTTCCTCCCATGTGGGCCAGGTTCCGCACACCTTCGCGGTGGAGCAGGTGCAGCCGCTGCCAGGTGAGCCGTGGATAGGGGACGCCCAACAGCGGCGCGAACATGGAATTGGGGCCGGCCGCGAAATAGAAGTGAGGGCGGCTTGACCGTTCTGCCAGATCTGCCATCAGATCCTTCTCCCGCTCATCGAACGAGAGCTGATAGACGGTCCCGCCGTTGATCGAACGGGAATCGGGATAGCGGGGATGCGTATAGGGCATCTCCCATCCCCGTCCGACCAGCGAGGTGGTCTCCACGTCGATCCCCTCCTCCACCCCCTCCCAGATGGTATCGTGCTCCCCGTAGAACGATTCCAGCCGCGTGATGACCCGAAAACCGGGATTCAGATCCCGCCCCGCGTCTCTGAGGGTACGCAAGAAGGTGAGCGCGTTCTCCCCGGCCGCCCTGGCGATCTCCTCATCGTCCTTCCACTCCCGGATCAGGTAAGCGCCCCCGTTGCGTCCCACGTAGAGCGACTTCGTGTACTCGAATCCGGCGCCGCTGTCGTTGGTCCAGATGGAGATGAACCCCAGATCGGGGACCTCGTTCAGCAGGTTCTGGAGCATCTCCGCGTAGTGCTCCCGCACGAGCGGATGGGTGATGGTCATGTTGTAGCGGGGCTTGAAGCTTCTGAAGGGGTGATCCACCCGGGCACCGCGCAGCATGGGGTACTTCGTGAAGAACTCATCCGGTACCGACCTGGGCTCGAAACAGAGAAGTCCGGGAACAAGCCCGTACGACCGGACGAGCCGGGCGTTCTCCTTCAATCGGGCCAGGTTGGCGGCGAGCCACTCCTCAGGATAGAGCCCGGTGTTCAGACGGCTGGATGTGAACTGGTCGAGCGCGGGGCAATAGGTGTAGAACATCGGGTAGATCTCACCCGGGGGACCGGTCTCGAGTCCGGTGGGAGCGGCCAGCCCGTTCACCTCCAGGTGGGTGAAGCCCGAGGAAGCGAGACGCTCGATGTACGACTCCCGGTCGAGTCCCTGCTGGATCCGGCCCTCCTGGTTCAGGAAGAAATCGTATGCGGTCCGGTTCCACGAGAAGGCGGCCGGGAAGAACCGTCCTCGCTCGATATCAGCAAGGGGACTTTCACCCGCGTGCCGGAGCAGACGGGCCATGAAGCCGTAGAGGAAACGATCGTCGGTCGGCGCGACCAGGCCCGACCCGTTCTCCCTCAGGGTAAGCCAGACACCCTCCCCCCCCTCCCGCATAGCCTCAGACAGTCCCTCAATCGAGGGAAGGTCTGTGGGAGAGTCGAAAACAAGGAATGTCCCCGCATGCCCGGTCATCGCTGCTGGATCAGGGACGACCTCGATCTCCGCTCCTGTCTCCTGTGAGAGCAGGTCGGCGGCTGTCCGCAGGACGGGATGCCCACCATCCCGGATGCCGATGGTAGTGATACCATATAGCGCTTCAGATATCGTCATCCCATCACTCCGCGATCGCCCTGATCTCATCGAGTACTCCCTCCACCTCCGACTCGTTGTTGTAGACATGGAACGAGACCCTGATGGCATCGAGTCCCACCTCGCCGACCGGCCTGACCCTGAATCCCTTCTGCCCGAGAGCCGTGGTGACATCCCGGTATGGCACATCCTCCAGCCTGAAAGTGATCATCGCTGACCGGTACTCTTCCTCTGCTGGTGAGAGGATCGTGGCACCGGGGATGTCCTGCAGGCCTTCATGGAAACGTTCCGAGAGGCGGCGGTTGTGCTCCTGTATCCGCTCCACACCGATGGTGGTGACGAATCCGATCGCTTCGGCCAGACCGTAGAAAAGCGCATCGTTCTGGGTGCCGAACTCATACCGCTGGGCCGTGGGCTGGAATTCGAGCGTCATGGTCGACAGGTCACTCCTCAGATCGGAGTACGTACCCACCACCGTCGGCACCAGTTCCTCCAGGCGTTCCTCCTTCACATAGAGGATGCCGGTCCGCCGGGGCCCCAGCATCCATTTGTGACCGCTCACGGCAAAGAAATCGGCATCGATCTCCCGGATGTCTATCGGACCTGCCCCGATGGCCTGGACCCCATCGAGGGCGTACCAGAGTTCGTGCGACCGGGCGAGCCTGCCGATCTCCGCCACCGGGAAGAACTGCCCTGTCGTACAGGTGAGATGGGAGATGAAGATCAAACGGGTGCGGCGGGTGATGAGCCGCTCGATCGCCTCGACGTTCCCGGCTCCACGATCCCGGTCAGGTTCGAAGGTACGGACCACAACACCCTTGCGGTGTACCAGGTTCACGAGGGGGGTGTTCAGGGCCGGGTGTTCATGGGTCGAGGTGATGATCTCATCCCCCCGCTCCAGTGGAAGCCCGTTCAGGATGATGTTGATGCCTTCGGTCGCCGTGCTGGTGAAGGCGAGTTCCTCCTGCCGGCATCGCGGTCCCAGCAGACCCGCCGCCATCTCCTTCGTCTCCCGCCAGTGATTCAGGTCGTGGCCGGCGTTCGGCCGGGCATCCTCCCGGTCACTCATCTCCTTCATCCGGTTGATGACACTCCAGGGGGAGGAACCGAGACCGCCGGTGTTGAGGTAGTGGTAATCATCGGGAAAGAGGAACTGGCTGCGGATCAGATCCCAGTACCGTTGATCATCCTGAACACCTGCCAGAGCTTCACCGAGATCGTGGAACGATCGGGTGACATGGTCGCCCGGGTCGGGGAACCGGCCACTCTTTGCCATCCAGACCCCGCCCATCGCGCCACCCAGTGAACCGACGAACCGTCTCCGTTCCATCTCTCTGCTCCCTCCTTAAGTACACCGTTCCGCAATCACGGAGCGTTGCACTCAGGGATCTATCCTACCCGAGTCTGATCACGATCGTGCCGTCGACCGGCCCATCAACCTCAAAGTCCACATACCGGCTCTTCTCGACCATCACCTCCGCAAATGAGAGTTCATCCCCGTCGTGTGAGACCGATATGACCCTGCTCTCATCGGGAAGCAGGACGTGGCACCCTGCCTCTTCCGCGTTTCCAGAGATCTCCAGACTGATCTTCCCATCGGACCTCTCGTACAGATACCTGATACCTCTCCCCGAACAGGCATACGACAGGGCGACCTCGGCGCGGGTCACTCCGGCAGCCTCCCAGCGGGGAGAGATCCGGACCCGCTGGAACGATTTGTGGGTGTCCACCACCCCCGCCAGCCCTTCGATCAGGGCATGGAGCATGGCGCTCGAACCCCAGCCATCTGTCGCGGAGGCCTCAGGGCTCGTGCTGGTCTCAACCGCCGCCGGTGTGCCGTCGGGGAAGTACCAGAGGTAGGTCTCCCCCGACTGCGAGATCATCTCGAGGTACTGCCGGAGGATGTCGACCCCGTACCGCTCGAATCCGTGGTCGAACGCCGCCCGGGCGAGTTCACCACCCACAAGGGGCATGATCCCCCCGTTCACGTACGCCCCACCCACCAGTTTCTCGTCCCCGAAGATCCCGTCGGGGAACGGGGGATCGATCGAGAACCACTCAGCAAACGCCCCACTCTCTTCCCGGCGTCGCTGGTACTCCCCGATGATCGAGACCGCCATCTCGTGAGTGGCCGCTCCCCGGTTGATATCCATCGGATTGCTCATGCTGAGCTGGGATGATTCGTCGACCCCCGGGATGGTCACATCGGAACGTTTGACGAAGTGGGTGTAGAAGGTGCCGTTCCAGCAGACCTCGTTCATCTTATCCCTGAGGCGTTCGGCCCGTTCCTTCCACATGATGGCCCTCGTACTGTCACCGAAGTGTTCGTGGACCCGCGCCATGATCCGGAAGGCCTCAAGGTAGCCGCTGTTGTCCCCGTGCATCACACCCCAGAAGGTGTTCTCGTCTATCTGGAACTGGAGCCAGTCATGACCGCCCGCTGTGTAGGCGAAATCCCAGGTATCGATCGTGTAGGCCCGCTTCACCACACCCATCTCCTCATCCCAGTACCACGGATTAGTGAGGATGTACTCGAGAGCACGTTCCATCGAAGGAAGCAGGGTTTTGAGCCATTCGTCGTCCCCGCACGCCTGCCAGGCGAGCCAGACCGCTTTGACGAACCGGTACTCGACATCTGCCTCCACCGGCACCCGGACGTACTTGGTCCAGTTCTCGCGCTCGCATGGCAGCTTTTCAGGGAAGGTCGTGAAGTAGTCGAAGATCCGGCCGGTGGCGGACTGGGTCTCGGCGAAGTGTTCGACCACGCTGGTCGCGTCGGCGTGGAAGAAGCGGCCGGCCCGCAGCATGTCGCAGTGATCGCGGATCCAGAGGGAACTGGCATCGGGTGTCCGGAAACCGCTCACTCTCCGGCCATCGACAATGAGTTCCATGATGTCCTGTTCAAGGAAGGACCGGACCATCGGCAGAAGGGCATCGAGTTCGCCGGTGTCGGTCGTGATCGAAACGGTTGGAGTCATGCGCACCTCAGTGGAACATAACCAGGGACAGGAAGTTCAGACGTCGTGCCGAGCGTAGCATTCCGCCTGA
Source organism: bacterium (assembly GCA_025774615.1). Taxonomy (GTDB): domain Bacteria; phylum Blakebacterota; class Blakebacteria; order Blakebacterales; family Blakebacteraceae; genus Blakebacterum. Next base: position 14,019 of record JALGVQ010000019.1, on the reverse strand, counting down.
TCAACGGTCAATTCCCCAGGCCAGGAACCCTTCTCCCGACCGCCACTTCAGACACCGCAGGATCTGTTTGCTCAGGCGCCTGTGCAGATCCGGTGGATTACTCAGGAGCCGAGATCCGCCCTGCGAGTCCTTCGATTATCATCTGTCTCAATCGGGCAAGAGGAATGGCTGGATCGACCGGGACCGGTTCGATGCCTCCCAGGTTCGCCACCCTCGCCATCAGAGCATGAGTTCCGGAATAGGTACGTGTCCTGCCTGCGCCTCTTGCTGCCAGCAGACCACTGGCCTCGAGCCGCCCCAGGTCGTTGGTGGCTGTCGCAATGGATACATCTGTGAGACCGCGATAGTAACGGTTTGATACCTCCCGCCCGAAAAAGGCGTCGAACAGCGCCTCGGCGAATCGCGGCGGACCGGAGAGGTCCTCTGTGGCGATGTCCTCGAGGATCGTCCAGATATTCCGTTCTGTGGCCTGTCGGAGTGAGAGAGCATCAACCTGGAGTCGCTGGGCACCAACATGCACGGAGACGAATGGAGTCACATCCACCCCTGGATCCCAGGCCGCGCCCAGACACGCGAACGCTTTCTGGTAGTCATCGCGATAGGCGCCCCAGTATTCCTCCAGGCTGGTGAATTCAGGGATCGTGTAACCGCCGCGGTACATCACCAGAGAGGCCAGAACCCGCGCCGTGCGGCCGTTACCATCAGCGAAAGGGTGAATACCTGCAAGGCGCACATGGATGATCGCCGCGAGTACCGGTGGTTCGATTCCGGTCTGATTCTCCTCAGCAAAGGCTGAAAGTTCTGCAACGAGTCCCGCAACTGTATCGGGTGGAGGCGGCTCGTATACAAGATGGCCCGCAATGGAGTCAGCCACGTGCACCTGACCTGTCCTGAAGCGGCCGGCACCGGCAGTGTGCGAGCCCGCCAGTACTCTGTCATGGATGCCGAGAATCAACTCGGTCTGCCAGGTGAAAGAGGCATCATCCGCCCGTCGAAGCACAAACGACATGGCGTCCCGGTATCCCTGGACCAGCTGTGCGTCTTCCTCTGAGACCGCCGGCGGACGGTCACCTGCCAGGATGCGCCGAACCTCATCGACCGTGACCGGCACCCCCTCCATCGAAGTCGATGCCGCTACCGAGGCCGATTCCAGTTCTCGACGCAGGCGTCCCGCCCAGCGACGCGGAAGAACGCCCCGGGTGTCCATGATTTTTTTGAGTTCCGTGATCCGACTCAGGTTGGCTCGGATAGCATCGGTGATTGTCCAGCGATACATACTGGTACCTCCTGGATTATTCTGATAATCTCCTATGAATATATGAATATAATTTACTGAATGCAATTACCACTATCAGTCGGACAACAGCGAAGATGGCCGGACGAGCTGATTGGAACTGATCAGGCAGGCGCAGGAAGCCAACCAGATTCGCGGATATGCCTGCCGACCTCACTCAGGGTGGCTGCGTCTTTGTGGTGGATCGATCCATCGGGAAGAGGACCTGTATTCAGGAGCAGGTTGCAGTTCTGGTCGAACGCAGCAGCGAGCATCTGCATGACTTCATCAGGTCCTTTGTGTGAGTCGTCGGGACCCTCCCGGTAGCCCCAGCCCTGTCTCTGCAGCGTATCACAGATCTCGTTGTGTTTATCCTTGTTCGAGGCCCAGGCCGTGGCGGCGATCTGCGCGGTCTCATCACCATGGCGCTGACGGATGCGGTCTTCCAGGGAACGACCGCTCCGTTCGGGAGCCGCGAAATCCTCGGTCCCGGTGACACCCTGCTTGAAGCTGATGAGAGTCTGGGGCTGGAGGCGACGGACCATTTCGTAGGTTTCCCTCATGGGAAAGAGATCGGGCCGCCCGTAGAATCCCATCAGCGGATCGAACCAGATACCGGCGAGGGGACCGTAATTGGTCAGGAGTTCACGGATCTGCCCGTGGGCGTAATCGAGATATTCCTCGAAGTCCTCGTCCTTCTCCCAGAGGTATGAAGGATCGGGCTCCGGGTAATCGGGGCGCGCTATCTGGCTGAAACTCCTCGGGTAGAAATAAGGGTGACGCCAGTCCGCACCATACGAGTAGTAGAGGAACAGCCCCAGACCTTTAGCCCGGCAAGCCTCGGCCAGTTCCCCTACCAGATCCCTTTTCGTGGGACTATTCATGCTATGGTAATCGCTGGTGGAGGTCTCGAAGAGGCAGAAACCGTCGTGATGACGGGAGGTGAGGTTGATGTATCCCATCCCGGCCTCGAGGGCAAGGTCGGTGATGAAGTCGGCGTCGAACCGGTCTGCGCTGAAGGTGTCCTTCAGCTTCTCATATTCGGCGACCGGAATTTTCTCATTGTACATCACCCACTCGCCGCGCCCGAGCTGACTGTAGAGGCCGTAATGCATGAAGAGTCCGAACCTGGCCTGCTCGAACCACCCGAGGGCCGCGCCATGAGGATCCACGGCGTACTCATCTTCGAATCCCTGAAGATATGAGGGTACGGCACCCTGTAATGACCTGCGCCCGCCCTCTCCACTGCACGCCGCTCCCCCGGCGATCTCCGCCCCGAGCACGAACGCCCCACCGGCCAGCGCGGCGGATCGAAGAAAATCACGTCGGCACGGATTACCGGAACCGGATTCATTCATAATCAGCACCTTTTATAGGAGGCGCCAGGCTGACACTCTTGCCAATCATGTCATACGGTCTCCGTGATATGGGGAGAGAATCCATATGAGTTGCATATTGTGGCCGAGTGTATCGCAGAAGGATTCCGGATGTCCAATAATGCTTATTCAATTCAGTCGGATGGCATTATGGAGAGGGACAGGTATAATGCTGACGAGAAACTGAGAGTGCTTTAAACTCGTTGACGGTCTCAAGCATGTATAAGCACTGGGATTGGCCATGCTGCCAGAACACGAACTGGACCCGATAGCAATAAACGTTCATTCCCACAGGATTCTCGACCGGCTCCTCAATGAGAATCCGATACTCGCCGAAATCATGCACAATGCCCGGAACGAGACAGAGGCACTTATCGGAGTGCGCGAGTGGGTGGAGTCGGAAGCTTCACCTCAGGCATTGGAGTTCTATAAGAGCGAACACACCGGTATGAAGCTCTTCGAATCACTCGAATGGCGAGATTACGCAACTATCCGGCTACTCGATTACATAGACCATGCCGATATGGAGTTCGTGGATCTGAACCTCCGGGGGCAGCTGGCCATAAGCAACCCTATCCGAATGATCTGGCTTGCGGTCACCCACGGAACGGGCGGAGCCAGGCCCGACTTCTTCCAGGACATGTTGATGCTCTTACAGCAGTTCTCGGGCAAGTATGAGCAGAAACGTCCTGACAGGTCGGAAGTACTCAAGTGGATGGAACGTTTCCCTTCGGGTCTCGATCCAAGGATCGTTGTCCTCCGGAAAGAGAACCGGGAACGGATAATAAACATCCTGATCGACAAGATAGATTCGAAAGAGCTGCATAGCTCCAGGTTCAAGTTTGAAGCGGAGATGACCAGGGAGCAGAAGTTCGAGCGGATGCTCGAGTGGTGGGATGACCATCGATTCCATCTGGGTTTTGCCATTCGGGATCCCGACCTGCTCAACGAGATGCTGGGCTACTCGCTCGATCCCGACACGATGGATGTCCTCTACAAGGCCAGGGATAAGGGCATCCCCTTCTTTGTGAATCCCTATTACCTCTCTCTCCTCCACGTTCGGGTACCCCATTTCGCGATAGGCGCTGACCTGGCGATGCGTTACTACGTCGTTTACAGCCAGCAGCTCGTGGATGAATTCGGTCATATCGCGGCATGGGAAAAAGAAGACGAGGTGGAGCCGGGCAAACCGAACGCCGCCGGCTGGATACTGCCCTCTTCGTACAATATCCACCGCCGCTACCCCGATGTTGCAATCCTGATACCCGACACCCTGGGCCGGGCATGTGGTGGACTATGTGCCTCGTGCCAGCGAATGTACGAATTCCAGCGCGGGAATCTGAACTTCAATCTGCACGACCTGCTGCCCGACGAGACGTGGCAGGAGAAGCTGGACCGGCTCATGCAGTACTTCGAGGAAGACAGCCATCTGAGGGATATCCTGATCACAGGCGGTGACGCCCTGATGAGTTCAGATACCTCACTCGAAGTGATACTTGATGCCGTTTACCGTATGGCCGTAAAGAAGAAGAAGGCCAACCGGAAGCGGGTGGATGGTGAAAAGTACGCGGAACTTCTCAGGGTTCGGATAGGCACAAGATTGCCCGCTTACCTGCCCCAGCGGATTACCCCTGACCTTGTGAAAATCCTGGCCGAATTCAAAGAGAAGGCGTCAGAGGCAGGTGTCCGGCAGTTCATGATCCAGACCCATTTCGAGGCTCCGTTGGAGATCACTCCTGAGGTCCGCAGGGCAGTGCGGATGCTCAATGAAGCCGGTTGGACATTGACAAACCAGCACGTATTCACTGCGGCAGCTTCCAGGCGAGGCCACGCGGCAAAATTGAGACAGGTTCTGAACGATGTTGGCATCCTTTCCTACTATACGTTCTCCGTGAAAGGCTATATGGAGAACACATTTAACTTTGCAACTAATGCCCGAGCTGTACAGGAACAGCTTGAGGAGAAGAGACTGGGTGCGATTCCACAGGAATACCACGAACGGATCAGGGAGCTTCCCCTGGAACCGGAAATAATCCTGGATAACATCGAGGCCCTGCGCAAGGAATCGGGCCTTCCCTTTCTGGCCACAGACCGGAATGTCCTGAACCTGCCGGCAGTCGGAAAGAGCATGACCTTCAGGGTAATTGGAATCACGCGGTATGGTCGCCGTATACTTGAGTTCAATCACGACAGGACCAGATCTCACAGCCCTATCATCGACCGGATGGGTAAGGTGGTGATCATCGAATCGAAATCAATCTATGAATACCTGGAGCAACTGGCAGCTATCGGGGAGGACATCTCCGAATACAGAGGGATCTACGGGTATTCAATCGGAGAGACAGAGCCCCGTCTTTCCATTTACGGATACCCTGAATACGATTACCAGGTAACAGAGGAGATCACCAACCTCGAACTCCCCGCGTAGAAACCTGTTTCGGGGGACAGGTCAGTCCAATTAAACGGAAGGCCATGGGAGACACGCGAGCACCTGAATACCCCCTGATATACCCCTGAATGGATTGGTAGCGGGGGCCCGATTCGAACCCGCGACTGCAGTTGATGGAAGACTTCCTGAGAGGCATGAGACGATTATTGCATTGAGATATACCTCAACAATCCGGGAGACTGATTCGAATGATCCTGGACCGGCTCCGGAACCGCAACTCCCTGGAAGCAGGCTTGAACAATGGACGTATCCCGTCGTGATTTCATGCAGAGTACCGCCCTCACCGGCGCTGCGCTCCTCCTCCCGGGGGAGCCGTTCTTCCCTGTAGATCAGGAACCGCTGTCTGTCAGGCCGGTTCTGCGATACCTGCAGCCTGCTGCGGAGTGGACCGAGGCGCTCCCCGTGGGGAACGGCCGCCTGGGTGCCATGGTCTTCGGCGGGACGCGGGAGGAACGCGTTCAGCTCAACATCGACTCGCTGTGGGCCGGCAGTCCGTTCGACCGGGATCGGGAGGTCGAGCCCGGTGACCTCGAACGCGCGCGCGATCTGTGGTTCGCCGGTGATGTCGTCGAGGCGCAGAGGCTGCTGCAGGAGAAGTTCATGTCCGAGCGCCTGACACGCAGTCACCAGACGCTCGGGGACCTCTCCATCTCGCTTGCGTCCGGTTCACCCTCCCCGTCTCTGGATGGCGATTCATATGAGCGCTTACTCGACCTGCGGGGGGGCGTGGCATATACGACATGGTTCACCCGGGAGGGATATATCCGCCGCGCGGTCTTCGCCTCCGCGGTGGACAACGTGATCGTGGTCAGGATCGAAGGCCTGCCCGGTATGAAGCATGATATCGGGCTCTCGCGCCCGGAGCTGCCCGAGGGTTCTGTCGAGCACCAGGGGAACCGCATCGTCATGACCGGTCGGGCGGTCAATGAAGGGCATCCCGGGGTACGCTTCGCGTGTGTGGCGCGGATACTGGAACCGGTGGAGGGAACCACCATCGTTCTTATCGGAGCGGGAACCGATTACAGCGGCGATGATCCCCTCAGGACCGCCACGCGGCACGTGGACTCGGCCTCCAGAAAACCATTTGCAGAGCTGATGGCGTCCCATACCGCCGAACACCGCTCCATCTTCGACCGGGTCTCGATAGACCTGGGAACAACGCGGCAGACAGAAAAGCCTGTCGATATCCGTCTGGAGGAGTTCAAGGAGGGAGCCGAGGACCCGGACCTCTTCGCGCTCTATTTCCAGTACGGCCGCTACCTCCTGATGAGTTCGTCCCGGCCGGGAACCATGCCGGCCAATCTCCAGGGCATCTGGAACGAGCACATCAGCGCCCCCTGGAACGCCGACTACCACATCAACATCAATCTGCAGATGAACTACTGGCCCGCGGAGGTCTGCAACCTTTCAGAATGCCACGAGCCCTTCTTCGACTTTGTGGAGAAACTCGTGGAGCGAGGGCGGAAAACGGCCCGCGAGCTCTACGGGGCACGTGGATGGGTCGCCCATCACACATCCGACGCCTGGGCCTTCACGGTGCCGATCGGCCGCACGGTCTGGGGGCTGTGGCCGCTGGGAAGCGCCTGGTGCTGCAGGCATTTCTGGGAGCACTGGCTCTTTACCGGGGACAGGCGGTTTCTGGTCGAACGGGCGTTCCCGATCATGCGGGAGGCAGCCCTCTTCTACCTCGACTACCTGACCGTGGACCCGGAGACGGGCCTGCTGGTGAGCGGGCCCTCATCAAGCCCTGAGAACACGTTCATCACCGAGGATGGCCAGCGGGCCGATGTGGGGATGGGCAACGCCATGGACCAGCAGATCATCTGGGACCTGTTCACGAACCTGCTGGAAACAGCCGGCGAACTGGAAGTGACGGGCGATGAGGTGATCGAGGGGGTGCGCGAGGCGCTTCCCAGGCTCCAGGGCCCGATGATCGGCGAGGATGGCCGCCTGATGGAGTGGGCCCGGCCCTTCGGGGAGGCGGAACCGGGGCACCGCCACATGTCGCACCTCTACGGTCTGCACCCGGGGAGTCAGTTCACACTGGAAGGAACACCCGGGATCATCGACGCGATCAGGAAATCTCTCGAATTCCGTCTCTCACACGGTGGAGGCCACACCGGCTGGAGCAGGGCCTGGATAATCAACTTCTATGCGCGCCTGCACGAGGGGGAGACCGCCCACCATCACCTGGGAGAACTGCTCAGGAAATCGACCCATCCGAACCTCTTCGACAACCACCCACCCTTCCAGATCGATGGCAACTTCGGCGGCACGGCCGGGATAGCGGAGGTGTTACTGCAGAGCCATACGGGTGTCATCCACCTGCTGCCCGCACTACCCGGGGCATGGAGTTCGGGGCACGTCAAAGGCCTGCGCTCCCGTGGAGGATTCACCGTCGACATCGAGTGGAAAGAGGGCGAGCTGATGGAGGCCGTTATCCGCACGACCGCGGGGGGCGAAGGGACCTTCAGATACCGGGATCACATCGAGGATTTCCAACTGAGGCCCGGGGGGAGCATCACCCACAGGCCGATCAGACGCTGAAGCTGCTCGCTTCGAAGGAGCCGATTCCCGGGATCACCGTCCGATATCCACCCTCGCCCGCCAGTAGCGGGATTTCCCATAGTCTTCCATGACCGGGGTGCCGTCGTAGGCCAGACCGAAGTAACCTGATTTGCCCTGGTAGAGAAGCTGGTCGTTCCAGAGCGCCCGGCTGAGGTTGACGATGGTATAATCGAGGGTGGTCCCCTCCCGCCGGCCGTAGATGAAGTCACCGTTGGTCTCGAAAGCCTCTACCTCGATCCTGCCTGCCTCCCAGGTATAGCGCGGACGACGCCAGTCGCGGGCCATGTCCTGGCGCAGATCGTTCTTCACTCCGACGATGTACTCCCTGCCCTCCCACTCGATGACGATCCCTTTGGCCGAGCGGCCCGGTCCGGTATCGGCGAGCCTGATCCGATCGACCCACTCCTGAGGCGCATCAGCGGCATCATGCGGCACCAGCACGGTCACGAAGGCCTCGGTCTCACCCAACTCGAAGTGGTGCGCGGTCGTCTGGTGGATCATGATCTCATCCTGGTAATGCCGCTGCAGCGGTTCGGTCCCCTCCAGCCGGAAATGCTGGTCGGGGAAGTGGATGAGCAGGTGCGTATCGACGGGGAGTTCGGTGTTCTGGACCCGGTCGTAGACCGTGTCGTACCAGTGCTCGCCCTGGGAGATGATCTTCCGGGTGTGCCACAGGTTGGCGATGGTGAAGTACTCCTCGACCCGCGACTTCACGATATCGAAGACTACGAACACGTTCGGCTCCTTCACCCACGCGATCACCCGGTCCCACTCGAAGCCCCAGTTGTCGTCGATCATGCGCGACCGGCTGTAGTCGACATCTGAGAGGGAGATGAAGTCGACCTTGCGGGTCCGCACCTCCCGGTAGGAGCCCGCATTGCGCATGAACTCCAGTATCCCCTGCCCCGGCACGGCCTCTCCCCCTCGGTCGTAGCGCGCCTCCCCCTCTACCTGGCCCATGAAGATCTTCTCTGGCCGCACGCAGATCCGGTTGTGGAAGTAATCCTGCCGGTAGGCGCCGAAGGGACCGCTCGGCATGAAGTCGCGATACCCGCCGTCGTGGAGCAGCACCGATCCCCCCGACATCAGCAGGACGATGCTGTTCTCGTCGGCGTGCCCGTGGGTCATCTTCTCCTCTTCGACGGGGATCGTATCACGGAGGTAGTCGCGGAAGTTGAGCCCGCCGTCCCCCTCGTCACGGTAGTTCAGCAGCAGATAATTCGAGTCCTCCTCCCAGCCGTCACGGAAGACGATCTTCTTCCCCTGGACATCCTCCATGACCTCCATCGAACCGGCGGTCGGAACCTCCGGGGCGACCTCATCAGTGCCCCAGCGGTAGCAGTCGAGCAGGAATACTCCCAGGCCCACGCTCGAGGGATCGCTAAAATCGACGAACCTGCCGGCGATCACGTCAGCCGCCCACTTGAACTCGTGATCGTCGTAGATGGCGGCCGCGACCTGGAAGAAGACCAGGTAATGGCGCCAGTTGGAGGTCCAGTTGGCGTCCCCGAAGTCGGGGACGATGCCATACGGGCACATCAGGTTCAGGAAGTAGTGGGCATAGTAATAGATCTCCGGGGTTCGGAAGAGCCCCGCCAGATCATCCCGCGCCGAGGCGTAGCCCATGAGCGCGTAGAGCCAGACCCCGTGGTAGATGGTGGCGTCCTCGATCTCCCAGTTGCCCCAGTTGTCATCACCCAGCGCCTGCCTCTGCATCTCCCATACCGGGGTGCGCTCATGATCGGGCAGTGCCCGCACGGCCCAGGCGAGGGTCTCCGCCCTGAGAACGGTACGGTTCATGGTGCCCCACTCAGCGGTCTGGAGGAGGTATTCCATGCTGTGGGCGATCAGATCCCGGCACTGCTCTGTTTCCCTGGCCGATAACTGACCGAGCCGGTTCATCGCATCGAAGGCCCGGATGTAGCGCATGGCCGTGAAGAAATCGGGCAGGGCCGGCACCCCGTTGAGGTAGTCGGGACGGTTCTGTTCCGCCCACTCCGGGTAAGCGGACCGGTAATCGCCGTACTCGAGGAGTACCCGCTTCACCCGGCGGGCGTGCTCCCGCTCACCATCCTGCTCATACAACCAGGAGTAGATGAGCGCCATCTCCAGAAGTCCGCCAGGAGCACGATACCCGAATACACTTTCAGGATCGAAGCCGGCCTCCCAGCGCTCGATCAGTTCATTGTACCGATCCCAGGTGGCATCGGCCGAGTCTGTGGCATACTCGAGATACGCCGATCGGGGGATGCCGGACTGGGCTGCCACGCTCGCCGCCAGGGTGATCGTCAACGCGATCGCTGTCGTGATGACAGCGGCTCGGTTCACCGTTTTCCTCATGGTACGTATCTCCTCTCAGCACACCTCAGCGTATGCTGACCATCAGCCAGAGCAGGAGGATGATCACCCCCACCAGCGCCCAGCTGCCGAAAAATCCCAGATAATCCATCTTTGTCCACTTCAGGAGTTCCCAGTCACTGCCGGGAAACATCTTCTGTTCCTCGTACTGTCCCGGATCACGGTAGGCGGCTTCAAGGGCCGCCTCCTCCTCTTCGGGCGTGGGCTGCACCGGTGTGTGCATCTTCGCGAAGAACCGGTCGAGCTTCTCCCCCGCGACCGGTACAGTCAGGAAACTGATCAGGAAGAGGAGCAGGAAGGGGAAGAGCGCGTCGAAGAGAAAGCGGGAGGCGATCAGCCACGACCTCGGAGCGTTCTGGAAATCAACTCCGAACCAGCTTATCACCCACAGTTCAGCATTGAATCGACCGAGTCCCACCTTCGGCGAATCGGGATCCTCAGGATCGATCCGGGCAACCTGTTCGAAAAAGACCCCGGCCGGTTCGATCAGGTGTTCTTTCGTGATGATCTCCCCCAGCCGCCTTGCCCGCCCCTCATCGACATCCTCCTGGAGGGCTTCGGCTTCAACCACCACCGTCCGCGCATGGGTCTCGATCAGAAGCCGTTCGCTGTACTTCGTGGCATTGAGGGAGGTGAAGATATTGGGGATGAGGGCGTATATCACGATGCAGATCACCACCTGGATCGCGACCGCCTGCTTTGATACCCGCCGCCAGATGAACCCGAGCCAGATCGAGGCACCGAAGATCGCCGGGATGGAGATCGCGTACTTGAAAAGTTCCAGCAGGTCGTCTACCAGGACGGCCACAAGCAGACCACCGAGCAGGGTGGCGCCGATGGCGATCCGCCCCACCGCCAGGTAGTGTTTATCCGACCGGCCCGGTCTCAACGGCTCATAGAGGTTCCTGATGAAGAGCGCCGAGTATGATACGGAAGCGGCGTCGAGACTCGACATGTTCGCCGCCAGGATCCCCACCAGCATGAGACCGATCGCGCCGGGGATTAGCAGGTCGCGGGTCATGAAGCCCCAGATCAGATCGGGATCATGCAGCTGTCCCGCATAGAGCCCGATCGCCAGCAGTCCCGCCAGCGCCCAGAAGATCATGATGACGCGCTTGAAATACATCCCGCCGATCATGCCGACCCGGGCTGTCATCTCGTCCTTCGCCGAACCGGAGGTCTGCATGCCGGTAGACACCGCGACGATGGAGACCAGGTTGGCGATGACCATGGCGAGGATGGTGTACCAGCCGTAATCGCTCAGGGCGCCCGACCCGAACAGGTCGAACATGTAATCGGGCACAGCGGCATGGAGGCCGCTGAACCCTCCGATCTTCGAGAGCCCGAGGGGGATGAGGATGAAGGAGAAGATGACGATCAGGACTCCCTGGATCGAGTCGGTGATCGCGGCCGCGCGGAAACCTCCCAGCATGGTGTATATCCCGACGATGAGCGCGAAGACGATATAGAAGACTACGGGGTCGGTGTGGGAGGCGAAGGAACTGAGTTCACCCCGCTTGTTCTTCTCGTTCAGTTCCTCGTACCTGATCTGGTCGGTGGTCGAGAGTCCTTCTTCCTGCAGGTCGATCAGGGCCCGGTATTCCTGGAATTCCAGGATGCTCGCCCGCTCCGCGGCCGTACACTCCTCCATCGTCTTCGGCGTGACCGCCATGAAGGTCTTGCCGGCCACCATGAACCCCACCCCGCCGCCGATGATCGAGATGAGCAGAATGAAGATGGCGTACGAACCGCCCAACATCCGGCTGTCGAACCGCTCGGTGAAATAATCCCCGATGGTCGTCAGCCGGACCCGCCGGAAGAAGTAGGTCGTGAACCAGTAGAAGGGTGTCAGGAAGAGGACCAGGTACTGGATCCACATCCCGCCGATACCCTGCCGGTAGATCTCGCGGGAGACCGCCACCGCCTGGTCGGCATTGGTGGAACAGCCGAAGTTGAGGAAGAACTGGTAGACCTTGCCCAGTTTCCGCCCGGCGAGATAGAAATCACCGGTATCCTCGGTATTCTTCCCCACCCGGTGCCCGATCCAGAGGATCACGACCACATAGACGAGGATGACGATGACATCGAGGATGTGGAGACCGAGCAGGGTCATGGGGCGGAGCGATCCTCCTTCCGCGGGGTATCAGCCTGCAATGTGTCGGCGATCTCATCCCAGGCGGCAAAGACCTCGAAGACATTCTCCGGCCGAGCGGCCGGCCCGAACTCGCACTGGGCGATCACCCCTCCTCCTGCATACAGGTTCTCGTGTATCTCCGCAACCGCCTGCCGGATATCTTCGAGCGAGCCATGAGGGAGCAGCTGTTGCCGGTCGATCTCGCCCCAGAAAGTGATCTTCCCCCTATATCGTTCCCCCAGTTCGGTCACGTCCATGCAATGGACCTGGCTGTTGAGGGCCTGGATGCCGACCTCGGCCAGATCGCCGATGATGTCGGTGATCCAGCCGTCGGAGTGCATGAAGACGTATTTCCCGTGACTGCGGGCGATCTCGGCGTACTCCCGGTAGAGATCCTTGAAGAGTTCCCGCCACAGGTCGGGCGCGATCATCAGCCCGTGCTGGTGCCCCCAGTCGTCCATCAGCGCGATCCCGTCCACCTCGGTCTGTGCCCACACCTCCACTTCCTTCAGGTAGAACTGGTGCACGACCTCGAGGAGTTCGGTGAATCCAGCCGGCCGTTCGAAGGTATCGATCAGCGCCTGCTCGAATGTCCGCAGGAAACAGAGCCGTTCGAAGGGGCGCACCACGGTGCCTGCCAGCACGAACCGGTCGCTCTCCCGGCAGAAGGCGTTGATGGCCTCCCGGTCGAGATCGAGGACAGCTGCCGGGGGTTCGAACGATTCCAGATCGTCCCATGACGCGATCAACGGCTCCCGCGTGACCCCGATGATCCCGTCCTGAAGGTTGTCGAAGAAGCAGCCCCATTCATCCACATACCGTCCGGCCCGGTAGCGTTCACCCTCCACCGGGACGGATCTGGTATAGAGAGCGGGCGCGCTCACGATGTCGTCGGGATACTCTGATGTCAGCCGGACCGACTCTGCGGGATAGTGGTCCTCGGCCCACGGCAGGAGCCACGTCTGCCGGGGGATCCCGGGGGGCGAATCGAACTCGATGGTCCTGCGAACCAGCTCTCTGGAATCCATCAACTGTCTGTCCGTCCCGAGATCATCACGGCCGTGTTCATCCGCTGTATCTCTGACGATCCGTGTGATCGTTCATCCGCTGAATCCCCGGTAATCCTTCAGATCGATCCTCGGCCCCTTACCGGCCCATGGGATACCCGCTTCCGAAGGCAGTTTCCACGCCGCGTAACAGCCAAGGAGCGTCTCGACCAGCCTGTCGACCCATCTTCGTTCGTTCTCCTCCGCGACCGGCTCACTCCGTATCACTTCCCCGGACTTGTCGACGACCTCAGGCACCGCTTCTTTCCTTACCACTTCCTCAGGAAAGTCGACTATCTCGGGCACCGATTCCTGCATGCCGTTTATACAGAGGGTCTGGGAGCGGGCCGCCTCGGGACCGCAGACCAGATTGCCCTCCCCCCGCACCATGCGGACTGCGTCGAAGAGTTTCAGGAACTGGTGGTCGGACTCGGGTGATCCGTACGTAACGTGCTCACCCTTCCGGTCGGTGACCACGATGTGCGTCGCCGGGCCTTCGAACGAGACAGATGCCTCGCTGAACTCGAGATCGAAGATCGGCCCCACGGCAGTTTTCACGGCATGCGAGGCGTAGAAGAGCAGTTCGACCCCCTCCCCGGTGACCGCGCGCAGTACGGTCGTGTCGCAATTTTCGATCGGATAGGCCCGGTAGAGCTCTGCCTCTACTGCCACCGGTTCCAGACTCCGGTCCACGCGCTCGCCCGCAAGGTAGAAGAGATTGTGCAGAAAATGGGCCATGGCGTTGTTGGCGGGGCTGTCGAGGATCCAGGCGCCGCCCCGGACCCGCTTCCTGCCCGCCCAGTCGTTGCGCCGGT
>JALGVQ010000179.1 GCA_025774615.1 bacterium | reverse complement strand
GTCCGATACCACCAACCAGGAAGCAATCCTGTGGCGTACCTCCAGTTTCATCATCGATGATGATAACCAGATCTTTGTGGTGGATTCGAACAATCATCGAATCGCTGTATTCGACTTCACCGGCAAGTATCAGAGGAGTATCGGGCGTGAAGGTGATGGCCCGGGCGAATTCAGATATCCATCTTCGATCAGGTACATCAACGGGAAACTGCAGATACCCGCGAGGAACCAGAGGGTCACGATCTACAACACCGATGGCACTCTCGACGAGGTCATCAGTTACCAGCATGCGCGGAGTGGTTCCTTTATCGCGTCTGCCACCATCGCCCCGGACGGCACCTTCGTGATCCAGAGAGTCACAGAAGAGCGAGGCGATTTATTTATCGGTCGGAGTTTTGGGTTCTGCACGAGGACACCAGCGGGCGATACCCTGGCGATCATTGAGACGCCGGTCCTCAGATCGATGGAACGCATCGACAGACGGGCAACCGATATCAGGTTCGCCCGCCTACCGCAGGCTCATTACGCACCAGGAAGAGGGATATATATCTCGACAGGACTTCCGCCCGAGATCGACCATTACAGCCTGGATGGCAGGCTGCAAAGGAAGATCCGACTTGTTCTGGACGAGGAACCGGTGTCGTCTGCTGATCGCAGACGGGTTACCGAGTATTTCAATCAGAAGATCTCCAACGCTGACACAGAAGTACCGGGTGAATTTGTGGAGCGTGTTTCCACCGAGTTCCATGAATGGCGGAGGGACAACGCACGATACGCGTCATTGAAAGCCCACTGGGCGATCACTCGTGTTGATGGTCTTGGTTTTATCTGGCTGGAGCTTCACGAACCAACGGGATCGTTCACGTACGAGAAGCATGTCCACGAATTCCTGGTCCTGAGTCCGGATGGAGAGTTCCTGGGTAGAACCTCGACTCCTCCCGTGGACTTTATCTCTTTCGGCCGAGGTTACCTGCTGGCCTCGGTATCCGACAGCGAGACAGGAGAGATGATCCCGACCATCTATTCGATCAGATCAACTGTGCGCGGCCTGAAGTATCCTGACTAACGAAAGGGTTCCATGAGGTCTTCTGGAATGAAATCAGCCTGCATCGTCTCCACCCTGTTCCTGGCCGCCTGCTCTTCTCCCGATGACGCCCCGGGACATACCTTCCGGACCTTCAGGGAGGGTGATATATCGATCGCTCAGAACAGCGGTGGCCCGCTTTACGACAGCGAGTTGTTCCATTTCACCCCGCTGGTGACCTTGCGAGGGGACGATTCGGTGCCTGAATCTCTGCTCCCGCGCCCCGGGGATTTCACCTCCGATGAAAACGGTCAGTACTACGTGATCGATTCCCGCGATCGGAAGGTGGCTGTTTTCAACAGTGTCGGCCGATATGTGCGATCGTTCGGTCGGCAGGGGAGTGGACCGGGTGAATTCAGGTTGATGCGTCTGCAGTCACTACGGGACGGAGTCGTCAGCATATTTGACTCCTCCCAGCAACGAACAACACGGATCAGAACCGATGGAATACTCCTTGAGGTTCTGAAACTCACCTCTGGAGGTCGTGTTTCCGGTCTGGAACGGACACTGGAAGGGACCCTCATCGCGAAAAGTACTCGGGCAGGGTCGAGGGAAAATGTCGCCCTTCGTTCTCTTGCCATCTCCCATCTGACGGCGGATGGTAGAGATACCCTGATGACTATTGTGAGCGGTGCAGTCGATTACACTGCCAATATCTACGTTGGCCAAATCGATGGCAAACGGACTGAGATGGTCGGTCCGATACCATTCAGCGCCAGTGTGAGTACACTCTACATGCCGGATCGAGGCATCTTGCTCACCGAAGGGACTGATCCTGAACTGCGCTGGTACGATCTTTCTGGAAACCTGACGCAGGTTACAAGACTCGGTCTCACTCCGCAGCCCGTGACCGATGAGATGAAACGCGAATACGCGGAATCGGTCAATATGCCGTATGCCACGGTCAATCCTGAGTGGGTGTTTCCCGAGTATGCCGGATTATGGAATAATGCCTTCATGGATGATTCAGGCTTCATCTGGCTGCAGGCTGTTGCCGAAGCACAAAGGAGAGGTCAGCGTGTGGGAACAGTCATGCAGGTCGTCTCACCACGCGGTGAACTACTTGGTGTGACCGAACTTCCGTGCCGGTTTGAAGGTGTATCCCGGGGATTGCTGCTTGGTTATCAGACCGACGAAGAAACCGGGGAACAAATCCCCTCTATTTTTCGGATCAGCCCAATGGTACGGGGACTGAAATACCCAAATTGATCTTGATTATCTATCAGGTATGTATTCCGTCAGTCCGGGCGACGTGTACGCGGACGACTGCTTTTTGAGTAGAACCGGGAAGCAGGTTATTCCCTGTCATTTTTATGGGTTTGGACGATTCTTTGGCCATTTCATCAGATAACGATCTCCTGATAGAATCAGATTGAGTTATTACCAAATGTCAGTCAGATCGGGAGATCAAGTCGTGGAAAAGATCGATTTTAAGAAGGAATTGAAACACCTCTATAACCCGTCGAAGAAGGAATGTGCAGTCGTCGATGTCCCGACGATGCAGTTCCTGATGGTCGACGGGGAAGGGGATCCCAATACCGCCGAATCATACAGTGAAGCTATTGAAGTGCTCTATGCGGTTGCCTATACCCTCAAGTTCATGATCAAGAAGGGGTTGCAGGCAATTGATTATGGCGTCATGCCTCTCGAAGGGCTGTGGTGGGTCGAAGATATGAGCCTTTTCAGTATCGAAGACAAGTCGGCCTGGCAGTGGACAGCCATGATCATGCAGCCGGAATTCGTCACTGGAGATCTGTTTGAAGAGGCCCGACAGCAGGTCGAAGAGAAAAAAGGTCTCCCCGGTCTCGACCGGCTGAGATTGATGGAGTACGATGAGGGCAGGGCGGCCCAGATCATGCATATCGGACCATACGCTGACGAAGCTCCGACGATCAGGGGACTCCATGCATTCATCGGGGAGCAGGGCGGTTCACTGGAAGGGAAGCACCACGAGATATATCTGGGCGATCCCCGTCGGACCGCGCCGGAGAAACTGAAAACCGTTATCAGGCAGCCATTCGTCTGATCGGTGTGAGGAGCAGACCGTATGACCACATCAAGGCGTGACTTCATCCAGACATCGATCGTAGCCGGAGGGGCGTTGAGTCTCGGCATGCTGGGATGCTCGAATGGTGATGTACGGCGAGCCCGCAATCCGTTGCGCATTCTCATTCTGGGCGGCACCGGCTTCATCGGGCCGCACCAGGTCGAATATGCATTACAGCGGGGTCACACGGTCACTCTCTTCAATCGTGGTCAGACGAGGCCTCATCTTTTTCCGGAGGTGGAGAAGTTGCGGGGCGACCGGGAAAACGATGTCGAGGCCCTCAAGGGTCGCGAATGGGACGTGGTGATCGATAATCCCACCATGGTGCCTGAATGGGTTCAACTCTCCGGCGAAGTGTTGAAGGGCAATGTGCAACAGTACCTCTTCATCTCGACCCTGTCGGTGTTCGCCAATGACGGGGCGGTGGGTACGGATGAGAACGGTGAGCTATGCGTCTACGATAACGAGAAGGGGGAGGTCGTGACCGGCTCGGCCTATGGCGGGCGGAAGGTGCTCTGCGAACGAGCCGCTGAGGAGATCTTCCCCGGCCGGACCACAGTCATACGGCCAGGCATCATCACCGGTCCGGGCGACCCTACGATGCGGTTCCCCTACTGGCCTGTCCGGATCGACCGGGGCGGCGAGGTGCTTGTGCCCGGTCAGTATGAGGATCCCGTCCAGTGGATCGATGCCCAGGATATGGGTGAGTTCGCCATCGATCTTTGCGAGCGGTCGGTATATGGCATCTTCAACACCTGTCGCCCGCCTTTCCCGATAGGGGAGATGGTCGAGGATATCAGGGAAGGGCTGGGAGTGGATGCCACCTTCACATGGATCGATGATGAGTTCCTCACTGAGCAGGGGGTCCTGCGGCAGGTCAATACACTCATGAGTACCGCGGTCAGGATGCCCGCCTATGCCGGCTACAACCAGTACAATTGCGACAAGGCAGTAGCAGCAGGACTCCCCATCAGGCCGACCGGGGTGACAGCACGTGACACGCTCGACTGGTACAAGTCAGAGGAGCGTCCCTGGGGACGTCAGATCACAGCCGAGCGGGAGGCTGAAGTGCTGAAAGCGTGGCACGAGCGGGGAGTGTAGTCGGGTCACCCCGCTGGAGGGTTGTGGAGGGTTGATAACCGCCACGATTGGAGTCTGTCTCAGCCGGTCGCGGACGGATCGGTGACCATGCCGATGAAGAGGATCGTGCCGGAGTGCCGTTCGCGGATGACGTAGATGAACGGGCGGTCGATGATCATCGAGGGGCCGATGGAGGTCAGGTCGATGATGACCACCGTCACTGCAGCCGCCTCGGTACCTTTCTCATCCACCTCGATGAAGGTCTTGTGCTTCACCTTGCTGATGAAGAGTCCTCCACTCTGATCCTCCCGCATGCGTGAGAAGTCAGCAAGGCCCGGGTCGAACGCGATGCCCATGCCGAGTGACGTCAGAACGTCGTTCATCGTGATCTCGTACTCCAG
The DNA here is from genome assembly GCA_025774615.1 of bacterium. Lineage (GTDB taxonomy): Bacteria > Blakebacterota > Blakebacteria > Blakebacterales > Blakebacteraceae > Blakebacterum. The sequence continues at coordinate 1,054 of JALGVQ010000179.1, read as the reverse complement.
CTTGAACTTCGGCATTTTCAAGGTGTTGAGTTCGACAGGGGAGAGATTGGCCACGATCTCTGCCCACGTCTCCTGATCCAGGTCGGGCAGTACATCACCGATCCCCAGACCGTATTTAGGCAGGAGGACGGTCATGCTGTAACAGCTGTCCCCATAAGCCATGTCGATCGCTTCGAACCAGTCCCCCTCGTAATACGGCAGGGTCACGTCGCTCATGGTCATCATGGGGACCTGAGCGATCGCCCCGCCCGGTACATAGAAATCTCCATTCACGGTATCATTGGGATCGAACTGGTATGTCCAGAGACCCTTGAAATAGATGGCATTGATCAGGATCATGACCGTCGCGGCGCCGATCGGATCATCCACGATCTCATCGATCTTCCCGTGGGTCGCGTTCTCCACCCACTGATTGATGGTGCCCGCTGCCCCGGGGGCGGAGAAATCAAGGGCCCGGACAACTGCGTCAAAATACGTCTGATTCACATCCACGAAGGTCTGGGAGATATTGAAGCCCTCCCGGTACCAGATCGAGTTGGCGATCTCGAATATGACTTTCGGGTCGAGGTTGGTGAGCAGGTCTATGAGGCTGCGATACGCCTGGTTGATCTCTTCCTCGGTGAGTCCCGCGAGTTCCAGTGTCTCCTTCATGGCGGTATATGTCTCACCCGCTGCTCCATTGAGCGTCATACCAAGCGCCATCGAAACGCTCAGCGGGGAAATGAAGATATTGGTATCGCCCTCCGCGGCGGCGATCGCCCGGAAAAGATTGAGACCGAAGATGTTGTCGGAAGCGATCAGTTCGACTTCCTGCTCACTGAGGGACCGTGGGAGTGTTCTTCTGGTCGGGTCGGTCGGACTGCCGCCGCACCCGGCAACCACAAGAGAGAATACCAGTGGCAGGAGCAGTGATGATCTGGCGATCGCATTTCTCATGTGCAGAACGTGCATGTCAGACTCCCGGGTCTGTAATCTTGCCAATGAAGAGAATGGTACCTGAACAGCGTTCACGAATGATGAAGATAAAGGGTCGATCCACGATCATTGTCTCAGG
>JALGVQ010000178.1 GCA_025774615.1 bacterium | reverse complement strand
CTCAATGGCGTCCGACTGCCCGTGCGCCCAGTCGTAGGTCGGATAGATGCACCAGTCATCGCCGGTGCGGTGATGGGATTCATGTCTGATGCGATACATGATCGGATCACGGAGATTCATGTTGGATGAGGACATGTCTATCTTCGCGCGAAGTACATGTTCTCCATCAGTGAACTCACCGACGCGCATCCGCTCGAACAGATCGATGTTCTCCTCGACCGAGCGGCTCCGATGCGGACTCTCCCGTCCCGGTTCATCCCACCCGCCCCGGTATTCAGCGATCTCTTCGGCGCTCAGACTGTCAACATACGCCAGGTTCTTCCCGATAAGGTCGAGGGCCCATGCATACAGCTGATCGAAATAATCAGAAGCGTACCGTACCGGCCCATTCCACTCGAAACCGAGCCAGCGCACATCGTCCATGATCGACTCGACATATTCTGTCTCTTCGGTGCTCGGATTGGTGTCATCGAAGCGCAGGTTGCAGGAACCCTTTTTATGTTCAAGCGCGATCCCGAAGTTGAGACAGATCGACTTGGCATGACCTATATGCAGATAGCCGTTCGGCTCCGGCGGAAAGCGTGTCGCGATCGTGCCGTCATGGGTGTCTCCGGCTAGATCTTCGGCGATGATCGCGCGTATGAAATCGGTTTTTTCCATTTTCCTGTCTCTCGATTATCTCAAGGCTACCTGGTCGCTGCAGTGCTTCCCACGCAACAGATCAAGCCATTCCTCGAGCGGGCCGTAATATTCCTTCCACCAGGCGTCTTCAGGAAGGGAAATGTCTATCAGCGCAGACCGGGGCCATCCACGTAGCGGAGGCCGTCGGAATCCATCACCGACATCCTGGCGCCTCCTGACATGCTCGCGCATCCCACTTCACCACCACGGTTGAGGGCAACGAAATGCTCACCCGGATAGTAATCGGGATTCACCTTCCGATATCTCTCCTCGATCATCCGGAGGGCATCCATACAGGCTTCCTCCGGAGTGCGCCCCTCTCGCATCCGCATGACGATATGGTAGGAGGAGCAGGCCTTGATGACATCCTCACCCCGACCGACCGCACCGGCGGCTCCTACCGCGTTGTCGACGTAGAGGCCCGCGCCGATGATCGGAGAATCTCCCACCCGACCGGGGATCTTCTTGGCGTAACCGCTTGTGCTGGTGATGCCCGCAATGTTCCCCTCAGAGTCGACTGCCAGTACATTGACCGTTCCGTGGACCGCCACTGCCTCGACGACCGCTGGATCGACCTCCTCCGATCCCTCCCTGTCCCGCAGGTGTTCGGGCGGCCCCCAGTGGTCCCGATCACTGTGGTCCTCCCGCCAGCGGGCCCAGGCCTCCCGGGCCCCATCGGTAAGCAGATTCTCTTCCGGGAATCCCATGCTTTTCGCGAATTCGAGGGCGCCTCTGCCGACCAGCATGACGTGATCGGTGCGTTCCATCACCTGTCGAGCGACAGAGGAAGGGTTACGGATGTTCTCGATGGCCGCGACCGCGCCGGCGTTATAGGTGCGACCGTCCATCACCGATGCATCAAGCTGGACCACACCGGCCTCGTTCGGCATCCCACCGTATCCGACGCTCCTGTCACCGGGATCGATCTCGATCATGTTCGTTGCCTTCTCAACGGCATCGAGAGCCGAACCACCCGCGGACAGGATCTCGAAGCCAGCTGTGATCCCATTCTGTGATACCTGATTCCGGTGGCTGGTGACGATGATCGGAGCCGTCCCGGTCACCGCGGTGAGACGACCGACGCCGGGTAGTAACGCAACACCAAGTCCCGCACCGAGTCCCCTGTTGAAGAACTGACGCCTCGGTATCTGTTCAGTCATGCTCTCTCCTCCGCTGGAGATGTTCGTTTGTGTCAAAGTAACAGAAAACAGCGGGTGAATCACTACCGGCGGCAGTTCGAAGTGCCAATTTCTCTGTGATGGACACGATTCTGTGGATATCGTGCCGGTATGGTTCAAACTCCCGATCTGACACCCCACGCGATCGAGGCATTCCGGAAATCGGTCCATGATTACTATCGTGAACACAGACGTGATCTGCCCTGGCGGAGAACACGGGATCCATACGAGATCCTGGTGTCAGAGTTCATGCTTCAGCAGACGCAGGTGTCGAGAGTCGAGGAGAAGTACCCGCCATTCCTCGAACGCTTTCCCGATATCGGATCGCTTGCGGATGCCGCCCCCGGGGAAGTACTGGCACTCTGGCAGGGTCTCGGGTACAACCGTCGGGCCCTGGCACTGCATCGCACCGCGCGGATGGTGGTTGATGATCATGACGGGATCATCCCTGACACGAACGACCTCCTTCTGACCCTCCCGGGGATCGGCCCGGCGACCGCTGGCGCTCTTCAGGCCTTCGCCTTCGACAGACCGGTCGTCTTCATCGAGACGAACATCCGCCGGGTCTATATCCATGCTTTCTTCCCCGGTCGGGACAGGGTGACCGATCGTGAGATCCTTCCCTTTGTGGAGGCCACGGTGGACAGCAGCGGACCGCGCGAGTGGTACTATGCCCTCATGGACTACGGGAGCGCGCTGGCAAAGGAAGTCAGCAACCCCAACCTGAGGAGCGCTCACTACAGCCGGCAATCCCCTTTTTATGGTTCGGACAGACAGATCCGCGGCCAGATCCTCAGGATCCTTCTGGATAGGGGGAGTCTCACCACCGATGAACTGCTGGAGCGGCTTTCAACTGCAACCGTTGAGAGGAAGAAGGTGGAATCAATCCTCGGCACGCTGGAAGATGAAGGATTCCTGGTCAGAGAGAACGGGCTGGTCGCAATTGCTCCCTGAACCACTGGTGCCCGGTATCTAAATCAGTTTCACCGCCAGCGCGGCCAGGAAACCGGCCAGCGTCGATAGTCCGACCCAGCCTCCTCCACCCTGTTCGAATGCCTCAGGCAACATCGTCTCGGCAATCATCGTAAGCATGGCTCCCCCGGCCAGTCCTTCAACGGCGAAGAGGATATAAAGGATCGTACCCTCGGGATGTGCCGGGAAGATGATGGTACCGAAGAAGCCGCCTATGGCGGTGAGGATGCAGAGGGACATCCACATCCAGAAAATCTTTCTGGTCGTCATCCCACCGGACTTCATCGTCACTGCGCTCGATAACGCTTCAGGCAGGTTGGCAAGGAACACCCCGGCGATGAAGGCCAGGCTCATCGCTGTCCCCTCAGCTGATGCTGTGACGACAAGCATCCCGATGACCAGGGATTCCGGGATACCGTCGAGGGCGATACCGAGCCAGACAGAGAGAGCGGCCCCGCTGGAATGGGCATCCACCTGTTCCCTGATCTCTTCAGACGTGATGCTGACCGGTTCCTGCTGCAGACGCGAGACGGCCCGATCCTCCCACTCCTGAGCCTCAGCCTCGGAAACCGTGTGGCGCTCACTGAGTTCGCCGATCCTCGTCTCTATGACCTCCTGGAATGCTGCTCTCATTGTGGGGGATGAGTCGAGCAGATCCTCGAAGTCCTGTTTGCTGATCTCGAGTACTTCAATATCTGTTTGTGCTACCGCGGTCGCGGTGCGCGGCTGATCGGAAACGAGCGCGATCTCACCGAACACATCACCGGGGCCCAGGGTGGCTACCTCGGGGTTTTCATCACCGGCGCCACTCCTCCGAATACTTACCAGACCCGAAACGATCGTGTAGAGTCTGTCACCCGGATCACCCTCGGAGAAGATCGATGTCCCCTCGTCGTAACTCCTGCTCCCCACTTTCGGTACCAGCCGGATCATCTCATCGGGTGGCAGGGATTGCAGCAGCGGAACCCTGCTGAGACAATTCATGAGGTGCTTCATCCGTTGCCGCTTCTCACCCCTGACGCGCTTGTTCACAAGCGCGTCTTTCCTCAGGAAAGCGCCCCGGTTGTTGAGGATGTGATTGAGTCCCTGAAAGAGGAGCCCCCCGACCACCGCCGCGGCGATCGTTATCAGTATGATCCCGGGGCGGTTGATCTGACCGTGTCCGTCACCGGCGATATGGACAGCATGGCCGAACAGTTCGATCGAAAGCGCGAAGAGAAGGGCTCCGCCGCCGAACGCCATCAGCAGGGAGGTGACTTTGCGCGAGGGCCGCGTCCATAGGCCGAGCATGGCCCCGACCGGGAGTGATGCCGCGCTCACGGCCCCCCAGAAAAGCCCAGTCAGTGCAAGTGACAGATCCATACTCTCTCCTTACTTACCCAATCAGATAACAGACGATTTCAGTGCGAGTCTATCGGTCACCACCGACAGGCGCATGCCGGCCGGGTACCGCACAATCAGACAGAGAAGAAACGCAGGTCTCCGAAGAGGTCATCCCCCTCCTTCGTCGAGCCATCTCCAGGAACAGGTAACGATTCCGCGAGAGCGGTTGCTTCCGACAGGTAACCGGCATAGAGCCGCCCACGTTCTTCCTCGCTGAGGCTGCCGTTCTCCGGGTTATCCATCACCAGAGCATGTTCAAGAGAGAATGATTGTGGTTCCTCACTGAATTCCCGGTGGCTCCAGGCCCCACTGCGCGGGTCGAACTCATACAGAGGCAGGAACCGACATCCTTCACGTGCGATAAGATCGACCGCATCGAGGATGTACTCCACATCAGTGTCGTCCATCACATAATGCAGGCCCACCCGGCACCAGCCCGGTTTGATCCCCTGATATCCTTCCCTGACCCACTCGCGGTACTGCTCTGAAGTATCGTCATCGATACCGAGCAGACGATGCCCGTATGGACCGGCGCATGAACAGCCTGCGCGGGACTGGATACCGAACAGGTCGTTCAGCAGGACTGTCACGAACTTCGGGTGGAGGTATCGCCCTCCCGGATCGATCACGTTGAAGGAGATGATGCAGACCCGTTTTGCGGGATCGGGATTGCCGAGTATCTCGATGTTGGGGTTCTCCAGCCATCGGGCGAATGCCCGTCGGGTCAGCTCCTCTTCACGCTGCTCGATCGCCTCTACCGAGATGCTGTCCTTCACCATGAACGCCAGAGCGGCCTTCATGATCTGGAGAACACCGGGCGTACCCGCCTTTTCCCGCTCCTCGATATCGTCCATGAAGTCGTGATCGTCCGTCCCCACATAATCGACAGTACCCCCTCCACCGACGGTGGGCGGGAGTTCCCGGCGATAGATACGTTCGTTGAAGATCAGAACACCGGTCGATCCGGGACCGCCAAGGAACTTGTGGGGTGAGATGAAGACCGCGTCGAGAGAAGGATCCCCATCATCCCCCGGCGGGGGGTTCATGTCGATATCCACATAGGGGGCACTCGCGGCGTAGTCGAAGCAGGCGAGGGCATCATGCCGGTGGAGTATCCGGGCGATCTCATGTACCGGCGTGCGCATTCCGGTCACATTCGAGGCGGCCGAGAACGAACCTATCCGCACTCTTCCCTCGAACCGGGGATCGGTAAGGATCGATTCCAGGTGTTCGAGATCGATCTGGCCGTCATCGGTGAGTCGTGTCGTAACGACTGTTGCCAGACCCTGTCGCCAGGTGACTTCGTTGGAGTGATGCTCGAACGGCCCGACGATCACCACCGGTTGTCGCTCATGGATAAATCGATACCACGATTCGAGTCCATCGTTCTCCAGATACTCTCCATGCAGTCGGGAGATCAGGTGCCAGGTGGCCGGCGGGATTGCAACTCCGATGATCTGCTGGAACT
>JALGVQ010000177.1 GCA_025774615.1 bacterium | reverse complement strand
CACCGTCGCTCTTACGACACGATCCCCTTCCACGATCGAATCTACAACATCCATTCCGGCGATAACACGACCGAAGGCCGTGTATCTGCCATCGAGATGGGGCTGCATGCTGTGGGTGATGAAGTACTGCGAGCCCTCGGTATCCTTTCCGGCACTGGCCATGCCGATCACCCCGCGTTCGTACGGGATCCGCGTGAATTCACTCCGGATGGCGAACCCCGGTCCCCCCATCCCATCCTGACGCTCGAAATCCCCTCCCTGGATGACGAAATTCGGCACCACACGATGGAAGGCGACACCATCGTATTGCCCCTCCTCGGCAAAGCGGAGGATCGTCTGGACCGTCAGGGGAGCCTCTTCGGTGAGGAGCTGGATGACCACCTCACCCTTTTCGGTTTCCAGTCGCAGCTGCGGAGTCGCGCCTTTTCCGGACAGGTACTCCCAGTCGATTCTGATCGGCGTTGTCTCGTCCGGCACTGTTTCATCCGGGGCTGTCAGAGCCGCGAGTTCCTCGTTATCCATTTGATCCAGGACACCCATGCGATCGAGCGCTGCAACTGCGCTCTCACCAAGTACGGGATGCGCGGGATTGAGGGCTGTTTCCCGCAGGAACTGCTCCACCCGATCGCCACCGATACGACCGAGCGTATTCAGGATGGCAGTCATCGGTTCAACATCGACAGGGGCCTCCATCTTCCGCCATGTATCGAAGAGGAGGGTGACCGATCCCAGCGGTTCGAAAAGTGAGTCCGCCAGAGATGGTGCCGCGGCGAACGCAGTGGCGAGATCACGTCTTGCCAGGGCCTGGGAGAACAGATCGTAGTACGGCAGGGGATCGGCGCCACTGCGACGCTCACGACGCCAGCGACGGGAGAGCGCTTCGATCCCCGAGGCGGCGATTCCGGCGTCACCTGACCGGGCGGCGGCAGCCAGATAATCAAATACCCTGTCGCCCGGCACCATGGCGAGCGCAGAGAGCCCCCGACTACGCAGGCGGACATCAGCTTCAGAGAGTGCCTCGATCCACCCCATCACGAACTTCCCCTCCCCGGCGCCGGCAAGGACCGGCAGGAGGGCTACAACGGTCTGCCACGATCCCTTGTGGTCGCCGATCCACTGTTCGATCCGGTCCAGTTCCTCCCGCGAAAAGTCATCGATCCCTGCCAGCGAGCCGGCACAGTACACAGACACATGGATCGATGGATCGTCGAGAGCAGAGATGAGTGCCCGACGGAGTTCACCTCCGGAAGCGAGAGAACCGAGCGCGCGGCCGGCGTTCGCCCTCACCCGCCAGTCATCGGCCTCTTCGAGCCGTCTGACCAGCCGTTCAGCGTCAACAGGGTCCTCCAGCCTTCCCAGGCCGAGAACGAGATGCATCGCTGCCTCATCACTGAATCCGTATGAGTCGAGCACGCTCCTGACTTCGTCAGCGACGAACTTCCACGAGCCCGTTCCGGCCATTCTGCCGAAATAGTAGGCCGCGTTCCGTCGAAGGAGCGGATCGCGCGACCGAAGATACCCGGCCAACACCTGAACTGCCGCATCTGTATGGATACCCCGAATCCCGAACCTGGCGATGGAGAGCGCGAGATCGGGTGAGAGGTTCCTCTCAAGGTCCATAGCGACGAGCGATCGCAGGATGGAGCTCCCGCCGATCTTGCCGAAGGCCTCCAGGTACCGGCCACGGACAGTGTGGTTCCTTTCGGACAGGAAACGCTCGATCAGGATGTGTTCAGCAAAGAACGAGTCAGCATCACTCTGACCGATCGCGAAGATGGCATCGGCCCGCACGCGCGGATCTCCATCTTCAAGCAGAACGCGAAGAATATGCGCGGTGAACGGATGCTGGACCGAACCGAGGGCAAACGCCGCCCGTGCCCGAATCGCCGGGTCATCGTCACCCAGATACTCGACCAGAGTCGCGCCATCCCGTTCCGTCTGAAGATCCACGAGCATTTGCAGATCAGGCCGGGTGAGCAGGCCGTCAGATGGCCGGTCGGAAGGACCGTTGGCCGCGGTACAACCGCCTGCAACAAGGAAGATCGCGAGAAGCAGGGGCCGGAATTTCCTGATCACCATATCATCTCCTGAGTACACTGTTCCGCAGTTACGGAGCGGTATACTGAATGGGTGGGATTAGCAGGTCATTCTGAGGGTATCTCAATTTGTCGTACAACACCCCCCGAAAGGGAGAGTACCCCGATACCGCCCAGGACGATGATCACGCCTGCCCACTGAACAGGCGAGAGCAGTTCAGCAAAGATGAGCAGACCCCAGATCACGGTCAGAACCGGCTGCATAAGCAGCAGGACCGATGTCTCCAGACCGGGGAGTCTGGGCAGAGCCTTCGAAATCAGGAGCCATCCCACGACGCTGGGCAGCAGCGCCAGGGCCAGAAGCCATCCGTGCGCAGGCCATACCGGAATGAAACTGAATCCGGCGTCGAACATGCCAACGATCAATGTCCCGACAACAGCGCCGAATGTTGCGTCCCGGAGCGGTCCCGCAGGATTGACCCCGTCACGGTTCGAGGCACGGAAGAGAACGAGAAATCCCGCATAGAGGATCGCGGTGAAGAATGAGAGCGTCGTCCCCAGGATCGGATCTGAACCGTAGGCGTCTCCCCTTCCGAGTCCTGACGAGATAGCAGCGCCGAGAAACACCACCGGGATGATTATCAGGGCCCACCTGGTCGGCTTCTCGCCCAGCACTCTCCAGCTGATCAATCCCACGAAAACGACCTGTATGTTCGCGATCACGGTTGCCAGACCGGCGCCGATCAGATCGATCGACCAGTGCCACACACTGAGATCGAGCGCAAGCATCATGCCGCTGCCGATGGCCATGAGCCGGAATTTCAGCTGTCGGGTGTCTTCACGCCTTGAGAGATACGCCAGAAGGATGAGTACCGGCAGGGCGTACGCCATCCGGAAGAAGGCGGAGGTGGAGGGTGAGACTCCGGCCAGTCGTACGAAGATCGCCGAAAAGGAGATGATGAAGACGCCGCAGAGGGCGCAGGTGCGGATCACGTTCCCTCGTACGCTTCGACCCGATTGGAAAGGATGCCGACCGTCGGGATCTCCACCTCGACCATGTCACCGGGAAGAAGCGGGCCGACCCCGGCTGGTGTACCGGTAGCGATCAGATCCCCCGGCTCCAGTGTCATGATCGATGAAATGTATGCCACGACCATCGGGATCGCGAACTGCATGTCCCGGGCAGCCCCATGCTGTCTGACCTCCCCGTTCACACGGCAGATCACCTCAAGTTCCCGATACGCATCCCGCTCAGGCAGTTCGACCACCGCCGGTCCGAAGGAGCAGAACGTATCGAATCCCTTCCCCCTGGTGAACTGGACATCCTGCTTCTGCAGGTCGCGGGCGGTGACATCGTTCACGCATGTGTAGCCGGCGATCCCCTCCAGGGCTTCTGATTCCGATACCCGGTACATCGTGCGTCCGATCACCACACCGATCTCACCCTCGTGTTCCACCTGATTCGATTCAGGCGGGAGGATGATCGTGTCGCCATCCCCGATCACCGAGGAGGGAGGTTTGAGGAAGAGGAGCGGTCGTTCAGGCAGCACATTTCCCAGTTCCGCCGCGTGGTCGGCGTAATTCCTGCCCACACAGACGATCTTTCCCGGCCCTGTAAAAGGTGTCTCAAGTCCCATCAGGTATCACTCCTCCAGTGAATCACTCGACTTCAGCTTCAGGGAAAGAACAGTGATCCGGCGGCCCACGCAAACACCTCTGTGGGATTTGACCGGGAATATGTTCGCTGGTAGCCTGAAAAGGTCGCAATACGGAAGGTGGTGCACATAGCCTCAGACCATTCCGGATCAGATCGCGTGCGGCAGGCCCAGAGATCCTATCTGCTGCTTGCTGGTCTTTTTCTGGTTCTGATATGCCTCTCGATGGGTTGGGAACTGCTGTCTACTCCGGCCCAGGTGAAGAACCTCGCCACCAGTATCGGCCGGTCCTTCTTTAGAGAGATGGTTGCCACCAGGCAGTGGAACGCCCTCCACGGCGGAGTCTATGTACCGATCACGGAAGAGATCCAACCGAATATCCTGCTTATAGATCCACTGCGGGATGTGGTGACGACTGATGGACTGCGGTTAACCAAGATCAATCCGGCGTATATGACGCGATTGATAGCTGAACTTCTGGCAACCCGGGATGATGTCCAGCTTCACATCACCAGTACAAGGCCCATCAATACGATCAATGAGCCAGATGGATGGGAGAGCGAGGCACTGGAAGCGTTCGAAGCGGGTACGATTGAAACAGCATCGGTCGAGTGGATCGATGACGTCCGCTTCTTGAGATTCATGGCACCACTTGTCGTGGATGAATCGTGTCTGCCCTGCCACGCGGAACACGGATACAGTATCGGTGATATACGCGGCGGCATCAGTATCTCCCTGCCCTGGGAACCGTTCTCATCCATCATATCTGCCAACAAGAACCGGGGCATCCTGCTTCATCTCGTTCTGGCCATCGCAGGAGTCTGGATCATCCTGCTTCTTTCAAGGAGTGTGGTGACCGGGATCAGGGATCTCCAGAGTGCCCGCGACTACATCTCCAGTCTTGAAGGGATACTGCCGGTGTGCATGCATTGCCGAAAAGTCCGTCAGGATGATGGAGATCCGGCAGATCCCTCATCATGGATCGCACTGGAGGCATTCGTGAAGAAGAGCATGGATACCGATGTCACACACGGAATCTGTCCCGATTGTCTCAAGGAACACTATTCCGGGACCTGACCCTTGATCGACACAGGCGAGCCGTGAATTAGACATAGGTAGACCCTCACGGGTTTTCCCTGTCACACCACCGTGCGTACGGGTCCGTACACGGCGGTTCGGTTGGTTATTCGAACAGCGAGTCTTTCAAAGAAGGTAGACCGAGGGCCCGGAAGAAGTCGTTGGGCAAGGCGAAGCTGAGAGCAGGACTCCGGCAGAGATGCCACATGCTGTGGCAACTGCCGGCGGTCTGAGCCGCCAGATTACGGCTGACACCGCGTTTGACCAGCTCATCGAACCGGGTCCTTCCCCGCTTCCACTGCTTCCAGACAGCACATCGAAGGCGCCGTCTGATCCACGAGTCCATATCCCGAAGCACTTTCGGGGTCTGACAGTAGCCGAAGTAGCCGATCCACCCGTTCAGATACCGGGTGAGGTCGGCAACCATCTTCTCCGTACTGACCCCTCTACTCCGACGTGTCAGTTCCTTTACTCGCTTCTTGAACCTGGCCTTCGCCTCCGGCGAGATGCGCCGTTTTGGCTCAAAGCCGTTCGTGAAGCTGAAGCCGAGGAACTTCCGTTTCCACGGTCTCCCCACCGCGCTCTTCGATGCATTGACCCGAAGCTTGAGCTTCTTGGTGATGAACTTCGTAATGCTCTCCATCACCCGGTGCCCGGCCCGTTCGCTGTGGACGTAAATGTTACAGTCGTCCGCATACCGCACGAACCGATGGCCCCGTTTCTCCAGCTCCTTGTCCAGCTCATCGAGTACGAGGTTTGACAGCAGGGGTGAGAGGACTCCCCCAACGCAGTCGATAACATGACTCGGAATCACCATCCAAAGGACGTATGGAATGCTTGATGACCACTTTATCGTGGTCCACCTGGACTTCCTTAACGACCAGACGTAGGATTTTCTGCCGCTCCTCGACAGTGAGTG
>JALGVQ010000176.1 GCA_025774615.1 bacterium | reverse complement strand
GCCTCCTGCAGGGCCTCGTCGAATGGGATCCCTCTCAGGTTCTTGATTGTTCTGATGTTCATGCGCATCACGAGGGGGCTCGCACGCCTGAAATCCTTCAGCACAGCCTCGAGGGTCTCGTCCAGTTCATCCTCAGGCACGATCCGGGAAACAATGCCGATCTCCTTCATCTCATCGGCGGCGTATATCCGGCCTGAGGCGGTGATCTCGATCGTCCGTGCCATTCCGACCAGCTCCTGCAGGCGGACGACCGCAAGCGGCGGGAAGAATCCGAGGCGGATCTCCGGTTGGCCGAAGGAGGCGTTCGGTGTCGCAATGAGCACGTCGGCCATCATGGCCAGTTCGAATCCCCCGCCCAGGGCGGCACCGTTGACAACCATGATCACAGGGAGTTCGAGCGCGCCGAATTGCTGGAACAGCTTTGTGAACGAGGCGATCATGACAGGTGCCTGTTCAGGATGGTGCTCCTCGATGTCGGCTCCGCCGCTGAAGGCCTTGCCGTTCGCGGTGAACGCCACCGCCTTGAGAGTGGTGTCCCCGGCGATCTGTTCGAGTGTTGCGGCAAGCTCATCCATCATCGCCCCCGTAAGGATATTGAGCGGGGGAGAGTTGAGTGTGATGCAGGCTACGTCTTCACGGATTTCAAAGAGTACCGTTCCTTCAGCCATGTTCAGACTCCTGATTCCCTTGCGATGGTCGATATTCTTCGTGCGATACTCGTTACTCTTCGAGCTTCGCTCCGCAGGCGCCGCACCAGGTGAATTCAGCCGGGATTCCCTTGGCGCCGCACTCACCACAGGTGTGCCGGTACGGTCCCCACAGGAATTCGATGCTCTTCCCTTCGGCTGCCATCTCCCTCAGTTCACGATATCTCGCGGGCCGCTTTTCCACGAATGCGGTCATTCCCTCGTACGGTTCCAGGGAGGTGAAGTGAGTAGTCAGCCAGTCACGAGCGTGCCCGATGGTCCCATGCCACGACTGATCCTTCCAGTAGTTGATCTGTGCCTTGGTATACCGGGTGCACTCGGGGAATTTGTCGATGGCGATCTGAGCGATCTCATTAACAGCTTCATCAAGCTGGTCGCGCGGTACGACTCTGTTCACGAGCCCCCAGTCGAGCGCCTTCTGCGCGTCGATACGCTGATTGAGCAGAAGAATCTCGCGGGCACGACGGTCACCAACCAGGAGTGGCAGCCACTGTGTGGCACCACCGCAGGCAACGCTTCCCACACTGGTGCCTACCTGGGAGATGAAGGTGTCGTCAGCCATCACCGCAAGGTCGCAGGCCAGCTGCGATTCGTTGCCGCCGCCGACCGCCATGCCGTTCAGGCGGGCGATGGTGACCTTGCCGGTCTTCATGATGGACTCGATATAGCCTGAGAAGAGCCCCATGTATTTCCAGTAATCGCGAGGCTGTTGAGTGTAGACCTCGGCGTATTCCTTGACGTCTCCTCCCGTGCAGAACGCCTTGTCACCGACGCCGGTGTAGATGATCACTCCGACCTGATCGTCATTCGCGGAGTCGGTGAAAGCGGTGATCAGTTCCTTCAGGGTATTGGTGACGTAGGCATTGTAGTTCTGCGGTCGATTGAGGGTGATCGTGGCGACCATATCCTTCTTCTCATAGAGGATGTCCTGAAAGTCGAATTCTTCGGCTGGTATCGAGGGGAAGAGTGTCATGTCAGCATTTCCTTTCCTGACCATGGTGCCGGTGTGATGGTCGCTGCCCTTGTGTCATGCGGATCGAGATCCGCTCAGGCCATGCAGCGCGAGATGAATGAGTCTGTCACTCAGGTCCTCCAGCGGAGCGTCCCGCTCCGGGTCGAACCACATGAATATCCAGTTGAGCATACCGAAGATGAACAGGGTGTAGTGGCGTGCCTCAGCCTCTCTCTCTGTGGAATCCCCTTCACCGCCGATGATCTCACCCACGATCTCCGCAGCGATGCGGAAGTATCGCCGCCGCAGTTCTTCGACGTTCCGGTAGCGGTCTTCGGTCAATGAGTGGAGTTCGAAGGTGCAGATCTTCATCTCACTGAAGTGCCGGGTATAGAAGGAGAGGTGGTTGCGGATCAGGCGTTCGAGCCGGTCGTTCGCGTCCCTCCCCCCGGAGACAACCTCCTCCTGTTCCTCGAGCAGGGAGGCAAAGGTCCGGTGCTGGATCTTGTAGAGCAGGTCCTCTTTACTCTGGAAGTAATAGTACATCCCGGCAAGGCTGAGTCCGGTTTCCCGGGCAACATCCCGGATCGATGTCTGTCCGAAGCCATTACGGGCCATCAGTGTGGCAGCCGACGTGAGGATCAGTTCAAGTCTGGGACCCGATCGTGTCCCGGTCTTGTTGTTCTCGCCTGTATTGATTTCAGCCATGGCGTCCGATCCGGAGGAGCCTGTCGTCAGTTTCTTCGACAGGCTTCTGAATGTGCCGAATACCTGCCGGTGCACCCGCCGGGATGCGACCAGTGCCCTGTCATGCAGCAACCGTGACATGACATTAGTGCCCTGTCACGCAACAACCGTCGCATTCGAGCGGTGCCGAATCCCGACCTGCTACGTTCCGCCTTCTCGCCATAGCCACCGCTATGCCTCGTCGCCGCGCCTTGCAGGCCGGACCCGGCGTCACTCCGAGACCGACGTTTGTCACCTGACATGACACTAGAACAAACGTTCGATAACGAATCGTAATCCCAATCCCTGTCGGACGTCAATGTGTCCGGGTGCCGTTCTGTCACCATTGCAGGAGCGATACGGACTGGTTACCATCCCTGTCGGTGTCGAGCAGGGGATTGCATCCATCGCAGAAGGAGTTGCCTGATGATTGTCGGAATAATCGGCTCCGGTTCGATAGGGCCTGATCTGGCCTACGGATTCATCTCCGCGCTGGCGGACTCAGATGAGAACCGGCTCTACCTCCACGATATCAGCGAGGATGCCCTGACAGGCGGGATGGACCGGATCAACGGGTACATGGCCAAGGGGCTGGACCGGGGGAAGTTGAGCCAGAAGCGGGTCGACAGGATGAATACGGTGCTGGTTTCAACGCTCGACCTGAACGATCTGGCGGATTGCGACTATGTCCTTGAAGCGGCCACCGAGGATCTTGTCATCAAGCAGGCGATCCTGAAAGACCTCGAAGGTGTCGTTCGCGATGACTGCCTGATCGGCTTCGCCACTTCCGGGATACCACGCTCGGTGATAGCTGCCGGAACCGTTCACCCCGACCGCTGCTTTGTGAATCATCCTTTCTTTCCAGCCTGGCGGGCTCTGCCGATCGAGGTGGTCCTCTCAGGTGATGAGCAGATGAGTGAACGGATGATCGCGACCCTGAGAAGACTGGGGAAGGTGCCCATCGTCGCGGCCGATGTACCCTGTTTCGCAGCTGATGATGTCTTCTGCAATTACACCGCAGAGGCCGCGCGCATCTTTGCTGAAGGGCTGGCGACACCGGCACAGGTGGACGAGATCGTCAACTCCGCCATCGGTGGCGGGGGCCCGTTCAACGTACTCGACCTGACCGGGGGAAACCTGCTGACGGCGCATTGTCAGGTGTTGATGGCAGAGGCCGATACCGGAGGTGAGTGGTTCGATCCACCGGCGATCCTGTATGAGCAGGCGAACACCCCGTGGCACGATCGGAATGCCCCCGGCAATCCCGACTTTGATGAGACGGTCGGCCGGGAGGTTCTCGACCGGATATTGGCTGTCCTCTTTGGCAGGACCATGTTCGTGGTGGATAACGGGATCTGTGATCTGTCCGATTTCAACTGGTTGTCACAAAACGCGCTCGGATTCAGGAGCGGTCTGCTCGATCTGGTCGAGGAGTACGGTGTCGACAGGGTGCATGAGATCTGCACGGCCTATGCCGCTGACCATCCCGGTTTTGAAGTGCCGGAGAGTATCAGAGAGAAGCAGTTCCCCACCTTTTTCAGAAATCTGCTCGTGGAGAAGGAGGAGGGGATCGCGACGGTCACGATCCGCCGCCCGGAGGTGATGAACGCGCTCAATGAGCGGACGATGCAGGAGCTGCGATCGATCTTCGAAGAGCTGGAAGCAGATGATGACGTCAGCGGAGTGGTGCTGACAAGCTATGACGGTTCCATCGCAGGTGCAGACATCATGGAACTCGCGGTTCTTGAGACGCCCGAGGCGGCCATAGACAAGTGCCGGCGCGGGCATGAGGTCCTCGATGTCATTTCAGGGCTGCGGAAGCCGGTCGTCGCCGCGCTCGATGGCCCCATTCTGGGTGGAGGATCCGAGCTGGCGATGGCATGTCATGCCCGTGTCGTCGGCAACCGGCTGCTGCTCGGTCAGCCGGAGGTGAATCTCGGTATCATCCCCGGGTACGGAGGAACGCAGAGACTCCCCAGGCTGGTCGGTCTCGAAGCGGCCCTCGGTATGCTGAGGAACGGTCAACCGGTAGGGGCGAAGGAAGCCTGCTGGCTGGGCTGGGCCACAGGCGAACCGGCCGACGACATCCTGGCCGCGGCCCGAGCTCTCATCAACCGGCATATCGCCGGCGAGCTGACCCTGGAACCGGTCGACCCGGCGCCGATGACCATGCCCGATGAACTTCCCGCGATCGATATCGAGCACCGGTCACTCACGATCGATTCGATACTTGTCGAAGCGATCAGGGAGGGACTCATCAGATCGCTCACCGATGGCCTGAAAGTTGAGGCGGCGGCCTTCGGGAAATGCCGACAGACGATCGACTACGACATCGGCATGAAGAACTTCATCCAGAACGGCCCCCGGGTACCGGCGGTCTTCATGAACGAATAGGCGGAGTGGATCATGGGAATGGATACACCAATCGTCATCCTCGACGGCGGTCGCAGAACGCCCAGGGCAGATATCCTGGTGAACAACTCGAGCCCTGGTCTCTTCTCTCAATTCTCCACGACCCAGCTTGGCGGCATGGCGGTGGCCTCGGCGCTGGAGCATACCGAAGTCGACCCCTCGTTGATCGGGCATGTTGTGATGGGGATGGCTCAGCACTCACACCGCGATTCGATCTATGCAGCCCAGGGTATGCGGTGGAGGGGAGGGCTCGGAGACGATGTTCCGGCGCTCACGGTTGCGCGTATCTGCGGCAGCGGTGCTGAAGCGATCGCTGTGGGATCGGAGATGATGCTGGCCGGAGTGAGACACGACCGGGAGCGGCCCTTCACCGTGGTCGGTGGAAGCGAGAGCATGCAGAACCCGTTCTGCCTCTACAACTGGCGCGGCAGAAAGGTGGGAAGCGCGGTTCAGAAATACGGTCCCGTCGATGTACACCAGCTGCCCGCCGGAAGCCACCTGCAGGATTCCCTGCTGATGGGCCTCTACGATCCGGGAGCGCAGATGGCGATGGCCAATACTGCTGAGGAACTGGGTCGACGGTACGGGATCACCCGGCAGGAGGCTGATGAATTCGGATACCACTCCCAGGTCAACGCGCGGAAAGCCCGTGATGAGGGATGGTTCTCCGAGGAGATCGTTCCGGTCACCGTTGCAGGGAACGGGACCATAAGCCGGCTCGTGGTGGAGCATGACACCCACATCATCGATGGGGTCTCGATGCAGAAGATGGCCCGCCTGCGGGCGGCGTTCGAGCCGGGCGGGATCATCACCGCCGGCAACGCCAGCGCCGTTGTAGATGGCGCGGCGGCCATGGTTATCGGTCTGGAGTCGGATGTCGCGGAGCATGGTCTCAAGCCGCTGGCCCGGCTGAT
>JALGVQ010000324.1 GCA_025774615.1 bacterium | reverse complement strand
ATCCATGCCTTCCTCGATGTGGTGCTTCAGGAGGACCAGGAGTACCTGCCGCTCTTCAGTGATTTCCGGACCGGTGAACAGTGGCTTCCCGAAACGTATTACATCAACCGGTTCGAGGATTCGAATACCCGGTTCGTAGCTGATTACGATGAGGACATTGATGTGACCACGACGACCGTGGTCGGGGGAACCATAAGCAGTGAGGGGCTCGCTGACTGGAAGGAGAAAGATCTCAGCTTCCGGGGGAACCGGGGGGATCGCGAAAATCAGGTGGTCTACCTTGGCTGGCGTCCTGAGGAATCTGAGGAGGATGCCGATACAGAGGATACCGACACCCGTGCTGAAGACTCCGATGAACATGCCGAAGTTGAGCACTCAGAGGGGGAGCACGCCGATGAGCATGCAGAGGGGGAGCATGTCGATGAAGGTGCACCGGAGAGCATACCCGCCACCTATACCATAACGCTCCCCGCCAACCTGGCCGCGGACTGGTCGTTGGATGTGACCAGTGACCTTCTGTTTTCGATGGCCGAACCTGACGCGAAACCTTCGAAGCCCGATACGAGTACAATAGATCAGGATCCAAAGGAAAAGCGGCGGGAGGAGAAGCGGGAAAAGAGGGAGAAGAAACGCGAAAACCAGGAACAGGAAGAGGCAGTTGAAGGGCAGCAGGGGCAGGGGGGACAGGAGGAGAGTGAGGTGAATGAGGCTGAAGGGGAAGAGGCGGCAGGTCAGGGAAATGAGGATGAGGACGCAGAGAAGGATGAAGAAGATGATGAGGAGAAACCCCGCGCTCCGTTGGATCTGACGATCCGGGTGGTCGACTCCTCGGGAGAGGCGGCTGAATTGCCACTGAGTGAGGTGGCCCGACTGCTCCCGCCACTGAAGGCGACATTCATGCGCCTCGAATCTCTCGAGAGCCGGTTCTCCTCCTCCAGCGAGGCAACCCTGCAGTCGATGGCGGTGCCGATGGCCTGGTTCGTTGAGATAAATCAAATCCCCGGTTCAGACCGGGGTCGATCAGCCGGATCGAGTTCCGATTCGATCGTTCAGAGCAGGGGGTCATCCTGCTCGATGAGGTGGGGTTCCGCTGGAATCGTTAACAGCATGCAGCCGGTGCACACTGGCGCCGGAGGCATCCGGATTGTATTGATTAGACATTGAGGAAAAACCTGAGGCGTTGATAAGAGGAGTAAACCATGGCAACCAACCGGAAGATCATGAGCGGCCTGCTCACTATAGCGGTCATCATCATCCTCAGTCCCTCGGCGTGCTGCTCACTATAGCGGTCATCATCATCCTCAGTCCCTCGGCGTGGGGGCAGGGGAATGCGACTGAACGTCAGGCGTTCTGGGACAATATCCACACACCGAGCTATCTGAGGACAGATATCGCCCACACGCCGATCAAGAGTCAGCGGGGTGGCACCTGCTGGAACTTCGCGACGATTTCGTTTCTTGAGTCGGAAGTGTTGCGTACCAACGAAGCGGTGGTGAGCGAGTTACGGACGAACCGCCTGGCGCTCGATCTGAGTGAGTATTACGTCGTGTACTGGGCGTGGGTGGAAAAGACCCGGGAGTTCGTGCGAGTGAAGGGTGAAGGGAAGATCCGCCAGAACCGCCGTGGTGAGAACGAACCGACCTTGGGTGACGGTGGTTTGAGCCACGACACTATCTCGTTCATCCAGAAATACGGCTTGGTTCCTGAGAGCGCTTTCGCCATACCGGAGAACTCCAGGCAGATGACCGCCGATATCCATGCGGTCATGATGGATGCCTACAATAACCAGAACTGGAATGAGCGGGAAGTGATCCAGCAGGTCCGGGTAGTGCTGGATGAACACCTCATGGCACCCCCGCAGAGTTTCGAATGGAATGGTCAGACGTACACGCCCCGGCAGTGGGCCGACGAGTACCTCAAGTTCAGTTACGACGACTATTGGGAGATCACCTCGTACACTGATATCCCGTTCTACACCCAGGGTGAGCTCGATCTTCCCGACAACTGGTGGGACTGTGATACGTACTACAACGTGCCGCTCGACGCCTACTTGAGGATCATCAATCGGGCCCTCGACCGGGGATACTCGGTTGCGGTGGATACCGACTGGGGAGACATCGGCGCTGACTGGAACGGAGCAGGAGCAGCCGTGATGCATCCCGAGATGCTCTCATCGCTGCTTATGTCCCAGGGGACCCGACAGACCGATTTCGAAGAGGGGCGCACCTCCGACGACCATCTTGTGCACGCAGTGGATCACCGGGTCGTGGACGGCTATGACTGGTACTTGATCAAGAACTCGCACGGCACTGCCACCGGTCGTCAGGGCTATGTCTGGATGCGGGGTGACTGGGTCGCAATGCGTGTTCTGGCCATTATGGTCCACAAGGATGCGATCGAGCCTGGTATCGTGGCGAAGTTCCAGCCACCGAACTGAGTAATGTGAGGTCAGCCGGACGCACTCAGGGATGACCATCAGAGGAGGAGTGCGTCATGGCGACTGCACGATCGTTCACACCGGCAGTAACGAAGTATCTGAGGGAACTGGCAGAGAACAACAACCGGGGCTGGTTCGAACAGAACAAGCCCCGGTATCTGCAGGAG
>JALGVQ010000175.1 GCA_025774615.1 bacterium | reverse complement strand
GCCCTGCGGGGCGTGTAGCCGTCATCGGGGAGTTCCACGAGTGAATGGTGCTGGATCAGGGAAACCGCTCCTCCATCGGCGGCTGCGCTCGAAACCAGTCGTCCCGGATCGTCACTCGTGAAGGTGAGCCAGGTCTCCACCTCGCAGTTCTTCGGAAAGGTCTTCGTATGGGGAAGATGGAAGACAGAGCGACTCCGGTCGAGCCGAAAGGTCCCCTGCCCCGCCCGCTGCATGGTCGCGCCTGCTCCATGCGTATCACGCAGGAAGAAGTCGGTGGCGTCCACCAGTACCCGCTCACCGCTCTGAGCGGCGATCTCGAATCCCCATTGTGTCGAGGGCGCGAAGGCAAAGGCGACCGCCTCCACCTCCCGCGGATTATCACTTCGAGCCCGATAGCGATAGTTGGGTTGTACCAGGAGGATCCGGGGGCCGACTCTTCTGGCCTTGAGGATCCATGTGCCTCCCAGCTGGCCGCGGTCGAGTCCCACCGGATTGGAGCCGAGACCGGAGGTCAGAGATACCACATAGAGGAACTCCTTCTCGAACCGGTCGATCTCCCAGAAAAGGTGTCCGGTCCTTTCATCCCAGTAGAGGTTGAAGAACCCCTCCATGGCGGTCATTCCACCTGTCTTCTCCTCTATCGTCGGTGGATCTGACACCTCTCCGGCATCCTGTGCTTGTACGGGCGGATCGAACAGAGATGAGGCAAGGAAAAGAGAAGTCGCAAAGATGGCTGCGGTGAGCGTTCTGGTGAAGATAAGGCCGACAGGGTGATGCTGAGTCGAGGACATCATGACCTCCAGCGGTAGTGTCAGGGATGATCGGTCTGTTCGAAACCCGGTACGTGGCCGAGGATCCAGCCGGTCGTGAACGAAGCCGCGCACCCGAAGGGTACAAGCCATACCCAGAATATGCCGGTAAAGAGGACGAGAGCGCCGGCAGTGACCACTCCGGCCAGAAGAGCAGCCACTGCTGCTCGCGGCCCCGGTGTCGTCGTGAAGCGTCCGAGAAAGAACGTGCCGAGGAACCCGCCGTAGGTAACCGAGGCGATCGCGAGTCCGATCTCCACGACCGGATTGTCGGTCGTGCGGAAGAGCATCGCGCCGCCCACAAGCACACCCGCCCAGACAAGAGTACTCAGTCGGCCACGTCTCAGATCACTGGAATCCCTCTCCTGATCATCACCAGGAAGATCCCGGCGCGACCTGAAGAGATCGAAGACGGTACTGCTCGCCAGCGAGTTGAGACTCGAGCTGAGGGTGGACATCGCCGCGGCGAAGATCGCGGCAAGCAGGAGCCCCGAGAGTCCGGGAGGGAGTCCTTCAACGATGTAGCGCGGGAACACCTGGTCGGTGGGTATCGCCGCTCCTTCGTAGAAGACCGCCAGCGCTGAGCCGAGGAGGAGGAAGAAGAGGAACTGGAGTACCACGATGAACCCGCTCGCGATGAGCGCCATCTGGGCCTGACGGAGCCCCCGAGTCGAGAGGAGACGCTGGACCAGCAGTTGATCGGTCCCGTGGCTCGCCATGCTGAGGAACGCGCCGCCCAGGAGTGCCGCCGGCAGCTTGTAGCCTCCCGAGAAGAGTCCGCGCCAGCCCTCATCAAGTCCCATATCGAAGATCCTGAGCTTCCCCGCCGGCAGGGCGTCGGTGAACCCGGCCCATCCCCCGATCACGGTGATCACGATCCAGAGCGCGATGACTGCACCGGAGATGTAGAGCACCAGCTGTACCGAGTCGAGCCATACCACCGACCTGATACCGCCGACATAGGTATAGAGAACCGTTATGGCTCCGATGATGAGGATGCAGACCGGATATGACCAGCCGGTGATGAGAGCCAGCGGGATGGCAGTTGCGAAAAGCCGCACTCCATCAGCCAGTACTCTGGTGATGAGGAAGAGTCCGGAGGCGGTCATCTGGGGCGCTCTGCCGAATCGCTGTCCGAGGAAGGCATATGCCGTTTCCGACTCACCCCTGAAGTAGGAGGGCAGGAGGATGATGGCGATGGCGATTCGCCCGATCACATATCCGAAGGCCAGCTGCAGGAACGTCATGTCGCCGTGATAGGCCAGACCGGGAACGCTGATCACGGTGAGCGTGCTCGTTTCAGTCGCCACGACTGAGAGCGCCACAAGTGTCCAGGGAAGCGAACGGTTCCCGAGGAAGTACTCGGCAGCCGACCGCTGGGAACGCCCCATCCACAACCCCAGGCCGACGCTCCCCACCAGGTAGACCGCCAGTACCATCAGGTCGAGTCCGGTCACGCCTGCATCCCCTCCCCTGCGCCGGTAGTGAGCGGTCGCCGGGGCCCGGGAACAAGGCTTCCGAGCACGACCGGGTGTCCCGCTCCCGTTACTGCCGGAACATTCGACGGTACTCCCATGAGGAAGGCATCGGCCAGGAGAGCGAACGCGACCGCCTCTCTGGCGTCGATGGGAAGTCCCAGATCATCACTCGGTCGAATGGGTACCGGAGCGAGACGTCCGGCGAGAGACTCCATCAGGACCGGGTTCCGTGCCCCACCGCCCGCGATGATGATCTCCTGGTTACCGGTATCCCCGCCCACCTCCGGCAGGTGCATCTCACAGGCTCGAGCGATCGATTCGACCGTGAACTCCACCGCGGTTCTCACCAGATCGGGGAGCGGGTGGTCATCCCGCCTCGCTTGCAGGACCGCGCCGGTGAATGCATCGCCGAACTCCTCCCGCCCGGTGCTTTTCGGTGGTGTCCGGAGCAGGAAAGGATGGGTAAGCCACTGCTCAAGCAGATCGGGGATCACCTCTCCCTCCCGCGCAAGCAGCCCGTCTGTGTCGAACCTCATTCCGGAGGTACCCGACCGGACGAGTGAGTCGATCACCATGACACCGGGACCGATGTCATAACCGGTAACACCATCGATCCCCCTGCCGGCGGGCAACCAGGTCAGGTTCGCGATTCCTCCGATGTTCAGTATGATGCGGTCGATCCCGGGAGAACGGAACAGCACCGCGTCGGCAAACGGTACAAGGGGTGCTCCCTCTCCTCCGGCCGCGACATCCCGGCTGCGGAAATCACTGATCACATCACACCCGAGCCGCTCAGCGACAATGGCGGCTGAACCGATCTGAACGCTCACACCAGCAGGAGCGGGATCATCCCCCGGCAACCGGCCATATTCGCCCCGGGGATCGTGAAAGACGGTCTGTCCATGGAGACCTGTGGCGGCAAGATCGCTTTCATGTATTCCGGCGGACCTGACCAGTGACCGCACCGCTTCGGCGTATACCTCTCCCAGTCGCGTGTGGAGATGGGCACTCCGGGCGAGGAGCGCTGTTTCCGGACGGGCGGCGAGAAGGATCTCGTTCCTCAGATCCTCAGCAAAGGGATCCGTGCGCGAAGCAACAAGTTCCCACGATATGTCGGGGTAATCGCCCTCAAGGCGGAGCAGGGCTGTATCGATACCATCTGCCGAAGTCCCCGACATGCACCCGGCCAACAGCCGGGCTGCCCGGGGAGGACTCACTGCTGACCGCCGCCAGGAGC
The DNA here is from genome assembly GCA_025774615.1 of bacterium. GTDB lineage: Bacteria > Blakebacterota > Blakebacteria > Blakebacterales > Blakebacteraceae > Blakebacterum. The sequence goes on along the minus strand of JALGVQ010000175.1, from coordinate 2,203 downwards.
GTCGAACCGGACCATCACCCGTCCGATCTGCAGACCTTTCCGTCTGACGGTGATCTCATAGAGCCCGTCATGACCTGGCAGATCGTGGTCTTTCAGGAGTTCGGATCCGAGCTGGATCGTCTCGCCACGATCATCTGTTCCTCCCGATCCGGTGAGTCTGCGCAGGTCGACCGTGACCGGATCTGAATCACGCGGTATGGTGACGACATCGATCACCTTCAGGCTGGAGGTCGGTCCGATATCGATGGTATCGCCCTCGGTAAGAGCCAGTATGGGACCATCCTCAGGCTGAATGAGTACGTATTCGAGCCGGGGCACTACGATCTCCACAAATGAACGGGCGAATATGGTTCCCCCCAGTTCTGCCCTGATCTCATACCGTTCCGTCTCGGGACTGAGGCTGAACCGCTGCAGGAGATCGTGGGCGGTGAAAATCGTATATCCCCTGTCCTCGCCATCGTTGTTGTTCTGATTCCCGACAAAACCACGGAAATTGATTTTGTAACTCCCGGTCGCGGGAGCAATAGGATCATCCAGGATGAGCTCATCTCCCCAAAGCACCCGAAGGGTCTCTTCCGGCCGGAGCCAGGTCCATCGTCCATTGAGAGCGATCCGGAATGCCTCAATGCTGACCCGGGAAGTCTCTTTGGGAGCAACATTCGGCGAGCCGCGAACACCGGCCAGGGAGGCATCAGCGACAAGGAGCACGCTGCCGCACGGGTATTTGTCCTTGTTCACCCTGACCCGTGTATCACCCTCAAGACGGAATGTCCGCCCCAGATCGTTGAACCCGCCCTTCCCTTCGAAATCAACCGTAATGCCCCGTTCGTAGTTGGCTTCGATATGGGTGATCTCGACCGAGGAACCGGGTGCCACGTTCAGTGATCCACCATTTTCTATTATCATCGATGGACCACCATCGATGGAGATCGCGATGTACCTGAGAGCGGGGGTTTCGAGCGCGAACCGGGGATGGTCGGGAACGATCCCGAATTCATCCAGAAACGCGTTTATCACCAGCACCTGGTACTCGACCCGCAGCGACTCTCTGTCGATATCCTGTGAGGTTTCAACACCGAAACCGGGGATACCAACCTCACTCACGGCATAGAAGGTCGCCGATCCTCTCTGTTCCCTATGGGTCGAGTTCTCATCGAATGTGAGCGTGTTCTTGACCTTGAAGTGATGATCTGAATCGATGATCAGACCATTGACCCGCGCGACCGCCGACTCGGCTGTGGAGAGCAGATCACACCGCTGCCCTTCCGGCATCGTGAATCCATCGGCGTCGATGATCACCGATTGGCCCCACAGTCGGGGATTCCGCCGGGACCCTTCATTTTCGGGACTGTAGAATCCCGATCCGTCATGGAGGTTCAGGAGTACATCGGATTCCGAGATGAGATCCTCGAGGACGACCGCGATCTCCTGATCGATCTGGCCGTCATCATATCCGCCGAACCGGCGATTCAGATCACCGCTGGCACCCCTGGTGTTATGGTGGATCGACTGGATATTCGCTCTCGCCACCACGATCAGATTCCCACGACGCAGGGAGAGATCGGCATAGAGATCCGCGGCCAGATACCCACCCGGTTCATCGCCGTGTATACCGCCGATGATGAGCATCGTCGATCCCGGCTCTCGCCCGCGGATATGGTAGACGTGCAGTTCGTGATCGGTGTTGGGAAAAAAGACTTCGTGCGTCCGCCCGGGGCTGTCCTCGGCATCAGGGTCGATCCGTTCGGAGGAAACGATGAGCGAACGGGATGAATCTCCATCACCCCCCATCGTGGTGAGAGGAGCCAGCACCGGCCCCCCGGGAATTGTACTCCCGAAGGTGGCGTCCGATCCGGATGTCGTAATCCCGGAGATGGTCAGGATCGCCGAGAAGAGAACGGCAACCACCGCCAGCAGGGATCCGAGTATCAGCGCCCGGCGTATCATCTGCTCTCCACGGGAAATCCCTGATCGAGAAGCAGCTCGCCCGCACGGTCGTACACGAGGATGCGTACCTCCCGCAACATGAATCCTTCAGGGAGGGAAATGTCGTAGAGCAGCGGCTTCAGCCGCCTGATCGAGAAGGGATCGCCGGTCTGCGGTGAGAGAGGACGACCATTCGCGATGGTCACCAGCGGGTGGGTGAAGAACCTGCCGGGCCGGGCCGTATCCTCCATCAGGACAACAACATATCCGCTCTGGA
>JALGVQ010000018.1 GCA_025774615.1 bacterium | reverse complement strand
CTCGACGTGGATGGTCGGGACAAGATAGTGGATCTGCATATGGCGCCCCGGAAGGATCCCGATGCCCGCGTCTCGCCGAGCGCCATCTACTGGGGGAAGTACGTCGCCCACGACAACAACCGGGACTACCTCGGCATGTCACTGGCACTTACCCGGAATGTGCTGGGCGGCGTCCTCGAATACCACCCGCAGGTCATGCACGACCTGCACGAGTCGGTGGCCTATCTCTACGCCTCCACCGGGACCGGTCCGTATAACGCCTGGGTCGATCCGATCCTGATCGATGAGTGGTTCGAGATCTCTTTCGCCGAGGTGAGTGAACTGACCCGTCTCGGGGTTCCCGGGGTATGGACGTGGGGCTTCTTCGACGGCTGGTCGCCCAACTATCTCTTCACCGCAGCGAACGCTCATAACGCGATCGGACGCTTCTACGAGACACAGACTGCAGGCAATGGCAGCACCCGGATGATCACCTCGAACGACGCGCGATCATGGTTCAAACCGAACCCGCCCCTTTCCCGCGTTATGTGGTCGCTTCGGAACAACACCAATCTGATGCAGAGCGGAGTGCTGATAGCGGCTCATCATGTGGCGGTCAACAGCACGAAGTTCCTGGAGAATTTCTATCTCAAGAGCAGGCGGTCGGTCGAAAAAGCCCGCAATGAGGGCCCGGCCGCCTATGTTCTGCCCTCCGATGAAACCAGGCCGGGGCTCCAGGCGGATCTTCTGAACCTGCTCGTCATGCAGGGGGTCGAGATTCACCAGGCCGCCGGTGATTTCGAGATCGGCGGGGAGACGTATCCGGAGGGCAGTTACATCATCCGTATGGACCAGCCCTATTCCCGCATGGCCGACATGCTGCTGGACACGCAGTACTTCAATGTCGATGACGCGCGCCCCTACGATGACGTTGGCTGGACACTCGGACCGCTCTACAATCTGAAATCGAGTCGGGTGGAGGACACGGCGATCCTCGACGTCGATATGCGGCAGATCGAGGGAGCGGTCCTGCTCGACGGGGGGGTGGAAGCGCTCAGCAGGAGACGGCCGGCAGCCTTTCTGATCAACCATACGGCCGACAACAAGCTCGCGACCTTCTGCTTCGATGCTGACGATCTCATCATAGAGGCAGCAGAAGAAGATTTCACATTCGAGGAGCGCCACTTCAACGCAGGGACGCTGATCTTGAAGATCGACGGCAACCCGGCCGGACTTGAGGAACGCCTGCGGGAGGCGGGCGCCACCTGGGGATTCACCGCTTGGGGTGTGAACGAGGTGCCGGAAGTACCGACACACCGGATGGACCTGCCGAGGGTGGCTCTCATGCATACCTGGCAGAGAACCCAGACGGAAGGGTGGGTGCGAATCGCGCTCGACTTCGAGGGCATCCCCTACGACTACATCTCGGTTCACGATGTCAGGGACACCCCCGACCTCAGATCGCTCTACGACGTGATCATCTTCGGCCCATCATCGAGCAACGCTTTCAGCATCATCGACGGGCGGGCGATGACCGGTGACGGTCCGATCCCCTGGAAGAAGAGCGACCTCACTCCCAACATCGGTGTGCAGGATGAAACCGACGACATCAGGGGCGGCCTCGATTTCGAGGGTGTGATCAATCTGAAGAATTTCATCGAGAGCGGTGGTGTGTTTGTTACGTTGACGAGCAGCAGTTCACTGCCGATCCAGTTCGGACTGGCCCGGAACGTCTCTATCCGCGATGCCGGTGATCTGTGGGCACGGGGCGGGGTATACCTCGCTGAGATCGCAACACCCGAAAGCCCGATCGTTTACGGGTATGATGATGAACTGGGTGTCTACTTCCACACCTCTCCGATCTTCGCCGGTGGTTCGGGAGGCGGATCGCGCCGCTTCAGTGGCGGAGGATCTGGGGGACGAGAGACTGGACGAGGTAGTGTTGGCGATCCCGATATCGTTCAGGGACGCTCCCGGACGATGGGCGCTCAGGCGATCGAGGAATGGCAGGAGCAGCAGCGACTGGAACGGGAAGCCGAAGGCGAGACAGAGACTGAGACGAGTCCCCGGACACCGACGACCCGGACGATCATGCGTTTCACGCGGGACGCCGACGAACTGCTGATCAGCGGCGGGCTCGCCAACAGTGATGTGATGCTCGGCGCACCGGTCATCATGGACGCACCGCTCGGAGATGGACATGTAGTCCTCTTCAGCATCAATCCGATGTGGCGGGGCTCAACACACGGGTCATACTTCCTCGTGTTCAACACCCTCCTGCACTGGAACAACCTGGACGCGGGAGGCGGTAATTAGCGCCCTGTCACGCAGCAACTGGGCTCTGGCCTGGTTCAGAGCCCTTCCGGATCCATACAGACCGGTTCCTTGACCTTCTGATAGACGAGCGGCAGGACGATCAGGGTGACGAAGGTGGATGTGAGCAGTCCTCCGACCACCACGGTGGCCAGCGGCTTGTAGATCTCAGCACCCGGGCCCACCGCGAGCATCAGCGGCAGGATGCCGAAGATAGTCGTAAAGGTCGTCATCAGTACCGGCCGTAGTTTGATGCTGACACCCTCAACGATCGCTTCTTTCAGGTCGACTCCGTCGCATACCTTCCTGTGGAAGGTCGAGAGCAGGACCAGACCATCCTCGAGGGCTATTCCGAAGATCGCGATGAATCCGATCGAAGCAGGCACGCTCAGGTAAAGACCTGCCAGCTTGAGCGATATGACCCCGCCGATCAGCGCGAGCGGAATGTTGATGAGAATGACCAGCACCTCGCGCATCGAATCGAAGACGGTGAAGAGCAGGAGCGCTACCAGCGCCAGGATGAAAGGGGCGATGAGTGCCAGGGTTCGGTTGGCGCGCTGCTGCAGTTCGAATTGTCCACCCCAGGTAAGGATATACTCGGGAGGGATCTCGACATCCGCCTCGATCTCACGACGGGCGTCAGCCACGAAACTGCCGATGTCACGTCCTCTCACGTTGCACTGGATGGTGACGAATCGCTTGTTCTGTTCTCGATTGATCAGGCGGGCACCCTCGACCTCTTCGACCCGGGCAAGCATGCCGAGCGGTACGCGTCCTCCACCGGGCAGGCTTATCAGCAGGTTCCCGATCTGCTCGGTGTCATTGCGGTACTCGGGGAGGAATTGCAGGAAGATGTCGAACCGGCGTTGTTCCTCATACACCTTGCCGACGGTGACTCCGCCGATCGCTGCTTCGATGGTCTCCTGTACATCACTGATGTTGAGCCCGTACCGGGCGGTGATCTCCCGGTCGATGACGATCTGGATGTGGTTCTGTCCTGAGAACTGCTCGACCTGGACGTTGTCCGCTCCCTCGATCTCGAGCAGGGCATGTTCGATCGCCTCAGCAGTACTGCCAAGGAGATCGAAATCCTCCCCATACAGTTTCAGCGCGAGCTGGGTTTTCGAGCCGGTGATCAGGTGATCGAGATTGTGGGCGATCGGCTGGGTCATCGTCAGACTCAGACCGGGCAGTACCTCCAGCCGGTGTTCGATCTCCTCGATCAGTTCTTCGACGTTCCTGAATGCCTTCCATTTCCGTTCCGGTTTGAGCTGGAGCAGTATCTCGGCGTCGTTCACGAAGTGGGCATGACTGCCCGTTTCGCCGCGACCGATTCTGCTCAGAACGCCGGTCACCTCAGGGATATCGCGCACGATCAATTCCACTTTCGAGGCGGTCTCGATCGATTCTTCCAGGCTGATATTCGGATTCATGACGGTTCTGAGGTGGAGGGTTCCTTCCTGCAGCTGTGGCATGTACTCGCGACCCATCGAAGGGATGAGCGCGACTCCGATCAGGAACACCGCGCCGGTGATCCAGAACACCCGGCGACGGCAATTCAGGCAGGTATTGAAGAAGGGGATAAAGAGGTTCCTGATACGTTCGATCAGCCACGGTTCCTGTCGTTCTTTGCGACGCTTACGGAGCAGGTAGAAGGCAAGCGCGGGGATGACGATGATAGTGAAGAAAAGTGAACCCACCAGCGCGAATGAGATCGTGAATCCCATCGGCCGGAACATGACTCCTTCGACACCGGAGAGCGTGAAGATCGGGGCGAAGACCAGGATGATGATCAGGATGGCGATAAAGAGCGGTCTGGCCACCTCGCTACCGGCCCGTATCAGCGATTCCGCCTTCCCGCCCGCGTCGGGAAGCTGCAGGTGCCGGTAGGAATTCTCGATATAGATGATGGCGGCATCCGCGATCAGACCGATCGCGATCGCCAATCCTCCGAGCGACATCAGATCAGCCGCGATGTTGGCCTGCTTCATGAGGATGAACGTCAGCAGGATCGAGAAGGGAAGGGTGAAGACCGTGATGAGAGCTGAGGGGAAATCACCCATGAAGAGGAAGAGCACGATGATGACGAGCAGTATCCCGAGCGCGAGGTTGGTCGCGACGGTGTTGTAACAGTTCCGGACGAAGGCCGCCTGATTATAGAAGGGGACGATCTCGACTCCCTCGGGCAGGGAGCGGTTGATGGTCTCGATCCTTGCCTCGATGTCCTCAATCACCTTCGCGGTATTCGATCCGAAGAGCTTGAGCACCATGCCGACGACCTTCTCACCCTCACCATTGGCAAGGGCCGTTCCCCTCCTGACTGCCGGCAGGATCTCAACCGTGGCAAGGCTGGAGAGCAGTACCGGAACACCTTCTCTGCTAGTGACGACCGTGTTCTTCAGATCATCGAGTGTCTGCACCAGCCCGATGCTCCGGACGATGTACTCTTCCTGTCCGCGCACGATGAAGCTCGCGCCGACGTTCTGGTTATTCCCCTTGATCCGGTCAATGAGGTCGGAGAGAGTCAGGTCGTATTTCAGGAGCGCAGCCGGGTCGACGAGTATCTGGTACTGTTTGATGTCACCACCGATGCTCAGGACCTGTGAGACTTCCGGTACCGATTTCAGTTCGTACTTAACCAGCCAGTCCTGGAGTGTCCTCAGCTCCATGGTGGTGTATCCATCACCCTCCAGGTAGTAGAGGTAGACGAGCCCGAGGCCGGTCGCGATCGGTCCGAGTACCGGTTCATGAGCTTGCTCGGGAAGATCTTCCATGACCTCGGTGAGCCGGGGGAGCACCATCTGTCTCGCCCAGTAGATATCGGTACCGTCCTCGAAATAGACATTCACTGTCGAGAGGCCGAAGGTGGAGGCGGAGCGGATATTGGTGACCTTCGGAAGACCGAACATGGCGGCTTCGATCGGGTATGAGATGAGCCGCTCAACCTCCTCAGGTGCCATGCCGTGCCCCTCGGTGTAGATCTGAACGAGGGCAGGGGAAGGGTCAGGGAAGACATCGATCGGCAGCTGCCTGAACGAGATCACACCGAGGACCATGATGAGTACGGTCGCTGCGATCACGAAGAGCCGCTGTTCGATTGAGAATTTGATCAGACGCTGAATCATGTTGTGTCCTGTCTCCGGATCCGTCAGTAGTCGCTCACTCAGTGGACGTGGCCATCGCCCCCGGAACCCTTGTCGAGTTCAGCCTTCAATATGAAGGCGCCCTTCATCGCGATGATATCACCCTCCTCAAGACCTCCGGTGATGATCCGCATGTTCCCTATGAGCGCTCCGAGTTCAATGTGACGCGCCTCGAAAACCACGTGATCATCTCCATGCGCCGTAAGGTGCATGTCACCATCATGGGAATGAGCGTCCACAGCGATGAAGACGGTCTTCTCTCCGTGGAACATCGTGATCGCCTCTTCAGGGATGGCGATCCGTCTGGTCTCGGAGTCGTAGGTCTCGATGAATCCCTTGATGAAAAGGTTCGGTCGCAGGAGACGTTCACTGTTCGACAGTTCCACCCGCAGATGAACTGTCCGCAGTGTCTCGTCCACGATATCGCTGATATAAGTGATCTTTCCGGGGAAAGTCCGGTCGGGGAAGAGGGGAGTCGTGATGGTGACCTTCGAGTCGTAGCTGATGTTCGGCAGGTCGATCTCGTAGGCATCAAGGTGCGCCCACACCGTGTTGAGATCCGAAACAGTGAAGAGCACTTTTGCGGGGTCGACATGCTCACCGATCATCACATCCCGGCTGATGATCGTTCCGTTGACAGGGGACAGGATCGGCAGGGCCGACTCTGCCAGCGAGTGACCCTCTCCGCCGCCGATATCGATCGAGGTGAACCGGTCCACAAGGTTATCGATCCAGTCGTGATAGATGCCGAAGGAGTGGAGGATCGATTCGGTCGCCGCCAGTCTGGCTACCATCAGCTCATGCTGAGCGACCCGCCGGCGGTATTCCCTCTCCTCGATCGCTTTCTCACGGAAGAGTTCCACCGCCCGGTCGTTCTCCTCACTGCTGTACCGGTAGTTCGCGAACGCCTCAAGGTAGGCGGCCTGGGCGCTTGCGAAATCGGGAGAGTTCACCGTCAGGAGGGTTTGACCCTGCCGGACGCGTCTTCCCAGGTCGACCGAGAGCTCGAGGACCTTGCCGTCGACGTAGGAGGATATCTGGGCAGTGCGGTTCTGGTTCAGCTCGATGATCCCGGGCAGGGTCGCGCTGGAGACCAGATCGGTCGTGGTCACAGCTCCGGCTATGATCCCCCATTCCTCGATCTGTTCCGGTTCGACATGAATCTCATGATCGCCGACTGCTTCCTCTTCGACAGCAGGATCGGTCACTTCGACCGGCGCGTCACCAGCTTCATCACTCCGGGGACCACTTCCGCATGAAACTGCGAACAGAAAGACGAACGGAAGGAGCAGCACGATCGGGTTCTTCTTCATCATCGGGTCTCTTCTCCAACGGCCTTTGCGAGTGCCGCTCTGTCCAGGTTCCAGTTGTAGAGGGAGTCCTGGTAATCGTTCAGGATGCTGTAATAGGTGCGCTGGGCGTCGAGGTATTCCAGGAGTGAGATCTCTCCCTGCCGGTAACTGGTCTCGGAGAGGTGCAGACTCACTTCGGCCTGGTTCAGCAGGCCTTCCCGGAAGATCCCGATCCGTTCGGTTGAGAGTTCGAGATTGCCTGACCGCACCGCAATCTCAGTGGAGAGATCGAGGCGCGTCATCTCGAGTTCGTACATCTTCATGTCGGCGATACTCCGTGAACGTACAACTTCCTTCGCGTTCTGATTCCAGAGCGGGATCTCGATGGAGATGCCCACTCCGCTGATGCGGCCATCGAGTTCATCGGAGCGGAAACCTGAGATCTCCGGATCGGGGATGATGAGGGAGCGGGCCAGGCCGAGTTGGCTTCGGGCGAATGCCAGTTCACTCTCTGATCTGCCGATGAGCGGATGAGATCTGAGAGCTTCTGCGAGAGACGCTTCAGCACTGACAGGCACCGGTTCCCACGTGAGTTCACCCTGGATCTCGAAATCATCAGACAATTCGTTGCCCAGGAGAGCATTGAGGTGCCTGGCCGTGAACCGTTTTTCGGTCAGCACTGAATTGATCTGATAGCGGGCGCGCATCACCTCGACATCAAGCCTGATGGCTTCGAGTTCACGCGTCTCACCGAGCCGTACCCGGGTGGTGATCAGACGATGGGCCTCTTCGAGTGAGGTCAGGCCTTTCCGGGCAAGGTCCTCCCGGGCCTTGAGAAGGAGGAGGAGGTAGGCGTGACGCCTGATCTCGAAGACGATCTCCAGTTCGATTTCCCGGCGGGCGAGATCGGCAGCCATCCATTCGCTCTCGGCCATCTGGATCCGGTGATGCCGCTTGACGGGATTCTCCAGCCGCTGGCTCACGGTGATGCCGGACAGACTCCTGCTGGTAGTCCCGTCGTACGACTCACCCGACCCGAATTCGTACGCCAGGGAGGGGTTGAAGAGACGTCGGGATGCCTGCCATGCAGCCAGGTCAGCCTCGGTCTGCATGGTCTGAGCAAGGATCCGCGGGTTCTTATCAAGCCCGATCGTGACCAGATCGTCCAATGAGTATGATTGCTGGCCCGATGCGTTCGCCGGCAGGAGAGCCGCCATCAGCACCGGAAACAGGATGAGCGTGGTAAAACGGTTCTTCATCCGATACTCCACTGCATTACCGGGATCTCTCAGAGATTCAGGCAGGTAACAGAGATGGTCATTGTATTTCAGACAGACTCGCTCGAAATTTCATTCAGATCATTGCAGAGCCGGGGCTCAACATAGCACAGCCCTGCGGGCATTACAGTGAGAAATCCTAATTATCTTCCGAGGTGCGGCATGAAACGATCTATGAGCATTCTTCTTGTCCCGGCGGTTGTCATCCTGGTTGCCTGGCAGGCTCCCGGAGTCAGGCAGGAAGTAACGTCTCTCGTGCCGCAACCTGAGAGTGGAGGGGGTTGGCAGTGGGATTTCGAACCGGAGATCTTCACTCCCGAGAATCTGTACGAGTACATCAACGGTGAAGCTGAGGTCTATATCGACTACGAATTCATCGAGATGGTCACCGCCTCACACGCGCGCCAGGACGACCCCATGGCGAGCGTGACCTTCGATATTTACGACATGGGGACACCTCTGAACGCATTCGGTATTTATTCCAACTATCGGCGCCCCGTGCTCGAATTCGGGGCCATCGGTGAAGAAGCGATCGTCTCGGACCTGAATATCAGGTTCTGGAAGGGCACTTTCTTCGTACAGGTGAACGCGGGATCCATGAATGAAACAGTCAGGGAGTCCCTGCCGAAATACGCCGGCAAGATAGCCGACTCGATCGGGCGGGCGGAGCTTCCGGCGGCTGTCTTCATCCTGCCCGAAGAGGGACAGGTACCGCATACACTCAGGTATATGGCCAGGGGACTGCTCGGCCAGGAAGCATTTTCGCGCAGCTATGAAGCGAAGTACATGCTGCCATCGGGAGAATGTTCTGCGTTCCTGGTCCCGAAGGATTCACCTGATGAGGCCCGCGAGGCGCTAGTGACATTCATCCGGAACCTGTATCAGCAGGAGCAGATCGACGAACTGCCCGACTTTGACGGGCTGTCGACATTTTCGGCCGTCACCGAATATTACGGAAAATTCAGCGCGCTTCTCAGCGGGCCTTTCGTTGTGGGGGTGATCCGGTATCAGGAGAGTGATGAGGCTGCAGTCCTTATCAACACGATCCGGTCATGCCTTCGCTGAATCAGAATAACGATGGAGAGGGAAGGATGATCGAAGCAGGTTCATCGACAGATATCCCCGAGGGGAGTTACCGGATAATTGAAGGACCCGGCGGCCCGTGGATCGTTGTGCACACAGAGGGCGGATTCCATGCGGTCAGGGACAGGTGTGGACACTTTCCACAGAGTATGGATGGGGGTCGGCTCAATGGGTATCGCTGGCGCTGTCCCCATCATGGGGTCACGTATGATATACGCACCGGGGAAGTGGTTGATGATGTCGGCTTTGTGGATCTCGATCCTCTGACGACGGCCGCCTGCGAGGTACGTGAAGATGGTATGGTAGTGATAGATACAGATACCGATACAATTTCCGATGCAGACACCGATAATGGGGATACCGACTGACCTGCCGGGCCAGGCTGTTGCGGCACATATATAACGAAAACGGCATATAGGAGAGCGCTTGTCTTACGGTTGAAGCAACTGCTGTGTCCAGGTTTCTCCGTTCCGGGTGAAAACCTGGCGGTGATGCAGCCGGGGATCGCCGCGCGTCCAGAATTCGACCTGTTCCGGTATAAGGAGATAGCAGACCCAGTCGGGAGGGCAGGGTATCTCCCGATCCCTGTACTCTTCATCCAGGGCCCTGTACCGTTTGAGAATTTCCTGATGATCTGATACAGGAGTGCTCTGCTCCGACGATAAAGAAGAAAGCTGGCTCTCGCGCGGCCGCTCGCGCCAGATCTCCTCGACCCTCCGGGCAGCGAGGACCGTAAGCTGACCATCCACCCTGACCTGCCGGCCGATCTCATGCCAGTAGAATGCGATCGAGGCCTGAGGATTCTCCACGATCTCTTTACCTTTTCGACTCAGCCGGTTGGTACAGAATGAGAAGCCACGCTCATCCACATCCTTGAGAAGCACATAACGCACTGATGGTCTGCCCTCACCATCAGCAGTGGCCAATGCCATTGCGGTGGGAAGGGCGATGCCCACCTTTTCCGCTTCCGCGATCCACTGTTTGAATATCTCGACAGGTTCCACTGGCAAAGCCACTACCTCCAGGTGAGAGAGTCACAATTCTGTGTATTATAATGAGGATTCCTTACAGCATGCAGGCAGAATCCAGAATATAGATGGAATCCTCCATGCTGTTGATTCTCTGCCTGCCTGTGCCGGGGACTTTTCATGTCCCTGATCTGTCCCGTTACAGTAGTCCAGAGTGATAATTGATATTGACATAACGTCCATTATAATATACGTAATAAGGTGTAACGGTTGTATAAATGAACAATAAGTGAGATTAATGATGAAACAATCAGCTGCAGCGATACCGATCCCGGTCAGGCGAGCCCTGCACAAACTCGGTCAGGATATCCGTGACGCACGACTGCGGCGACGGATCCCGGCGGCCGTCATGGCCGAACGGGCGTCGATCAGTCGCACAACGCTGAACAAGCTGGAGAAGGGTGAACCGGGTGTGTCGATGGGCGGCTATGCCACGGCGCTTTTTGTGTTGGGTATGACTGAGAGGCTCAGAGACCTGGCGGACGTGAGAAGTGATGACGTGGGGCTTGCACTGGAAGGGGAGCGTTTGCCCAGGCGTATCCGGAAATCAGGCCGGAGGAATCCGGTGCAACCTGGCCCGACACCAATAACAGAGTAAGAACAATGGATACCGGGATTCTTGTCCATGTAGATATTGACGGCGTTTCGCACCTCACGGGACGGCTCTGGACACGTGTGCGAAAGGGTCGCCAAAGCGCAACCTTCGAGTATGACCAGACCTGGCTTGAATATAAGGACCACTTCTCCCTGGAACCGGCCCTGAGTCTGGGACCTGGCCCCTATCACACAGGAGGGAACAGACCATTGTTTGGCGCAATCGGCGATTCCGCGCCCGATCGCTGGGGCAGGGTGCTCATGCGCCGGGCAGAACGCCGGAGAGCCGAACGTGCAGGCAAGACGTCGCGCACTCTTATGGAAGTGGACTATCTGTTGATGGTCAGCGATGAGGCCCGGCAGGGCGCATTGCGATTCACGACTGAAGAAGGTGGACCATTTCTGGCTGCGCATGGTGCTGTCCCCATTCCACCATTGATCGAACTGCCCGGACTGCTCTCTGCTGCCGACCATGTGGTCAACGATTCTGACAGCGATGAAGATCTGCGGCTGCTGCTTGCTCCTGGATCCTCTCTGGGCGGAGCCCGGCCCAAGGCTTCTGTTCGGGACAGGGATGGGACGTTGGTGATTGCCAAGTTTCCGCACCGGGATGATGAGATCGACACGGTGAGATGGGAGGCGGTGGCGTTGACGCTGGCTGCAGATGCCGGTCTTTCAGTGCCTGAATGGCACCTGGAACATGTTATCAAAAAGCCGGTTCTTCTCCTGCGACGCTTCGATCGTATGGACGGCAGGCGCATCCCCTTTCTGTCGGCAATGAGCATGCTCGGTGCTGCCGATAACGAGATGCGCAGTTATCTTGAATTCGTGGATGCCCTGCGTCAGTTCGGAGCATCTCCAAAAGAAGACATGCACGCCCTGTGGCGGCGCATCATCTTCAATATCCTGATTTCCAATACGGATGATCATCTGCGTAACCACGGCTTTCTGTATGAAGGTCCCGATGGTTGGCGGCTGGCCCCGGCCTATGACCTCAATCCGGTACCGTTGGATATCAAACCACGCATCCTGTCGACAGCGATCGATCTTGATGACAGTACTGCGTCGGTAGATCTGGCGATGAGTGTGTCCGGGTATTTCGAGCTTACCGCTGATCAGGCGCACACCATTGTATCTGAAGTCGCAAGAGTCACAACCGGATGGCGGGAGACCGCAGCAGGCCTGGGCATCAGTGCAGGTGAGATCGATCGTATGGCATCCGCCTTCGAGCATCATATCTGACCATGCGCCAGGCTCCTTTATTACGTATATTATAAAGTTACCCACGATTTGTAACTGGTCACCCCGATTCAGAGCGAGCGCTCCCGAGCGCCCCAGGCAGGTGTTGTACTGTGTCCATCCGTAACATTGCCATCATCGCCCATGTTGACCATGGGAAGACCACCCTGGTGGATCACATGCTCCGTCAGGCGGGTGTCTTCCGTGTTGGACAACAGGTCCAGGAACGGATCATGGACTCCAATCCGCTGGAACGGGAGCGTGGGATCACCATTCTCTCCAAGAACACCGCGATCTGGTGGCACGGTACGAAGATCAACCTGGTTGATACACCCGGCCACGCCGACTTCGGAGGCGAGGTGGAGCGGATCCTGCGAATGGTGGACGGAGTGCTCCTGCTGGTGGACGCGGCGGAGGGCCCCATGCCCCAGACCCGGTTCGTCACGCGTAAGGCGCTCGGTCTGGGCCTCACCCCGATCGTGGTGATCAACAAAGTGGATCGTCGTGACGCTCGTCCTGTCGAAGTCCATGATGAGATACTGGAACTCTTCCTGGAGCTTGATGCCTCCGAGTCGCAGCTCTACTGCCCATTCCTCTTTGCCTCAGCTAAAGAAGGTTGGGCGGCGGATGGTCCGGGTGTGCAGGGTCCGGACCTCGATCCCCTCTTCGAGTCGATCGTTTCTCACGTCCCTGCGCCCACCGGTGATCCCGATCAACCGTTCCAGATGCTCGTATCGACCGTGGATTACAGCTCCTATGTCGGGCGTATCGCCATAGGTCGGATCGAGCGCGGTCGGATTCGCATCGGGCAGACGGTCCGTGTACTCCCACTCGGAGAACCGGGACCGGTGGACGAGGGAGAAGGCAGTCTGGCGCGCGTAGTCCAGCTGTACGGGTTCCGTGACCTGGAACGAATCCCCATCAAGGAGGCCTCGGCCGGTGATATCATCGCGCTTGCTGGTCTGGAAGGGATCGAGATAGGCAAGACGCTGGCCGATCCTGATCGGGCGGACCGCCTGAAGGGTATCGCGGTGGAGGAACCGACCATCTCGGTGGACTTCACGGTGAACAACTCCCCCCTGGCGGGTCAGGTGGGGAAGTACGTGACGTCCCGCCAACTGCGGGAACGTCTGTTCCGGGAACTGCAGCGCAACGTGGCTCTCCGTGTAGAGGAGACTCCAACACCCGATGTACTCACCGTATCAGGTCGGGGGGAACTGCACCTGGCGATCCTGATGGAGACGATGCGCAGGGAAGGCTACGAGTTCCAGGTGGGCCGCCCCCGTGTTGTGGAGAAACGGGACGAATCAGGGCGTCGCCTGGAACCGTGGGAGGAGCTTACGATAGAGGTTTCCGAGACGATGATGGGCGTGATCATGGAGGGTCTGGGTCCACGGAAATCGGATCTCCTGGATATGCGGGCCACCGGCCGGGGCACCCTGCGCATGCGCTTCAGGATTCCGTCTCGCGGGCTCTTCGGCTACCGGTCGGAATTCCTGACCGACACTCGCGGCGAAGGCATCATGAACCATCGTTTTCTTGAATACGGCCTGTGGGCAGGTCCCCTCCAGGGACGCCGGAACGGAGTGCTTGTCGCCGACCGGGGCGGAGCCGCCGTGGGTTACGCGTTGAACAACCTGCAGGAACGCTCAACGCTCTTCATCAGCCCGGGAGAGGCGGTCTACCGGGGCATGATCGTAGGAGAGCATGTACGGCCCGGTGACCTGGATGTGAACGTGCTGAAGGAAAAGAAGCTCAGCAACATGCGCACCCATAACACTGACGAGGCCATCCGGCTTGAGCCGCCGCGGGAACTCACGCTGGAGTCAGGGCTGGAGTTTATCGAGGAGGACGAACTGATGGAAGTCACACCGGCCGCACTACGTCTTCGCAAGCGCCACCTCGCTGTCGAGGATCGAAAGCGAGCCCTGAAACAGATCGCAGTGGAACGATAGAGATACTACCTCCCCGCCTTCTCTTTCAGTAGCACGAATCCACGAGCCACCAGAGGATTCTCCCTCTGGTTCAAGGCGGTATCCCGGCCTCCAACCTTATACGGATTTTGGGTGGATCTGTAGGGCAGGGGAGTAACGGTCATCTACGGATAAGTGATATCTGATACCATCGGTACGATCCTGTACACTACCGGCTCATCCAGCCCGGTTTCTGGATCTTCGACGATCAAATAAAACCTCCCGTTCTCAATCCGACCTGTCATGGCAGGCAGGACAACATCGCCGAGATAACATCCCTCCGGATCGAAAACGAAGAATCTGTTCGATTTGCCGGGTAGCATGGAGGGATTCGAAGTCACATCCCGCATCCACAGGTAACCTGCATTGTCCGCGATCACCTCTCCCCACCAGTCGGCCTGCCTGGGGAAGGGGGTATCTGCCTTGATGGCCGGATCGAATGGTCGGCCAAATGATGCCAGGCGTTCCTGATATCCCTCCCAGTACTCATCCTTCATGGCTGCTGTTACCTGCCGGTGGGGGAGGTCGATTCTGATCCTGCGTAGAAGTTGACCCTCAAGGTCGTACAGGTCGATCTCCGGACGGATGCCGGCAGTGACCAGTATCCGGTCACCGGGTATCACCATAGCCGATGACTCGGCGGTAAAGGGCATCACCCTGATGACCATAGTCATGCCTGAGCCACCACCGGGAGTGTCATTGGGGCTGATCGCCACTTCATCACTATCCAGCGATGCCAGGGTGTCCCCGGTCGTGTGCCGGACGATGACGATTGATTTCCACTGGTAGATATAGTCCTGACCAAATCGCATATCATTGTCACTGAGGGCAAGCACGTGTCCGGGTAGCATATCGATACCCTGCAGGCGACCATAATCCTGGGTAGGGATGACCTCAATCAGAGTGCCGTCGATCTTCAGGACTGTGAGTCGGATTTGCCTCCCGTCATAAAAGGTCAGGGTGTCGCCGGCTATTCGCATATCCTGCATTGAGACGAACTCACCGGGACCTTCACCTCTGCCGCCCAGTTCCCTGATGTACTCGCCTTCGGCATCATACACCACCGCCCGTCCGATATTTCGCTCCACGACAATCAGGGTGCCGTCAGGACCGGGGGCAAAATCTGTTGGGCTGCGCAGGAGGGAAGCGAGCTGGTCTTCCCGCTGATGGACCTTCAGAATCTCCTCCAGACCGAACGGAGGAGTGTCATATCTGGGACCACCACTGGTCACGGCAACCGGTATACCGTTCTCATCGGTTACACTGAACGAGTGCGGCCCCGTATCTCTGGCCGAACAGCCGGCCACTGTGACTAGCGTGATGAACGATATGAACAGACGGGGAAATATCATGATCACTCCAGATACGAGTCTGGACGTTTGACTGAATTACTTATTACGACGGGCTACTCACATAACCATGTAGCTGGAATTGAATCATTCAGGCCTGGGCTACTATGATCCAACCGGTCACAACCGGCCCATACCGGAACAGAGTTTGGCACATATCTGGCACACACTCAGTAACAACTTGGCTGTTCAGCCGTCATATCATCAGCCCGACGGAACCTCGCCCCAATTCACTCTATCGGAGAGGTGCCGGCGATGAAGAGTTGTCATTTGATCATGTATACATTTGTGACGCTCAGCCTGTGTACGGCCTGTTCAAGCTCAGAATCACCCGACCATTCCTTCAGCATCTTTGAGGAGGACGGTGTTTCTGTCGCTCTCAGTAGTGGAGGTCCGAAGTATTCAGAGCCGCTCTTCACTTATGAGGAACTCTACCGTCTCGAGCAGGATGAATCGAGGGAGGAAACAATCCTCAGCGGAGCGAGCTCGCCCTGTATGGATGTAGATGGCAACATCTTCGTCGGTGACTCACAGAACTACCGGATTGCTGTCTTTGACAACACCGGCCATTTCCTCCGAAGTTTCGGGCGTGAGGGCTCGGGTCCTGGTGAGTTCCGGACGCTCAGCCTGCGGGGTATATTCGATGATCAAGTAGTCACGTTCGATCCAAGTCAACTGCGTATCACGATATTCACCACCGATGGCGAGTTCGTGCGATCCATTCTGTATCCGAGGATCACCATGAAACCGCCATTGTTTTTTAACACCAGTGGAGCTTACCCAGCGTCCGGCAACCGTCTTGTTCTGACACAGCAGGCCTTTGCTCCTGTCGGTGACGGTACAGGCTCTGCCTTTCGGGTGGGTATTCACACCGAGACGGGTGATGAGCTAGCTGAGGTTATCAGCCCCCCGGCACCTGTACCCGGGGCTTTCATAGGAGCTCCTATACTCCATTACATTCCCGGCCAGGGTATCCTGCATGTGAAGTGTCCAGAACCAGAGATGGAATGGTACGACCTTGATGGATCTCTGCGGCAGGTTATTCGGCTCGATATCGAGCGCGATACGGTAACGGCCGCGGACCGCGATCGGGTCACCTCTGAGATACGAGCAGACATTGAGAACACATCCGAGGGAAACCAGCAAAATAGGCCCCAGCGTGAACTCGACAACCTGACATTCCCCGACGATCGCGATCTCTGGTTCGGTGCGCTGGTAGATGAGTCAGGTTTCATCTGGTCCGGTGAGCCGAGAGGGAGCTATCTCAGTCCGGTCCATCTCCGGAAGTGGCGCCTGCTGAGCCCGGAAGGTGAATATCTGGGTGATACCTTTTTCCCCAAAGTGGCTGGACTCTCTGTGACAGGCCGCCCCTCCCACGGGCACCTTATCATGTCGTGGGAAGACGAGGAGACAGGCGCCCCAGTAGTCGTAATTTTCCGGATAAGATCTACTATCCGCGGATTTACGTACCCATGATCTGCAACCTCCTACTACTGGGAGTTGGCCTGTTCTTGCCGGCAGCGATATCTGCCCGACAGGAGCCTCCTCCCTTCCCCTGGGTATTTACAGAACTGGCAGAACTCGAGACCGGTGATCCCGAGGCTGGAATAGGCGAGATCTGGGCGGGCTCCGCGGAGGTACGGACCGTGACGGTAGACAACATCGGTACGGTCTCGCTTCTGGATCTCATTACTTATAGTCGATCAGGCAAGAAACCCTACCGGGGCATCCATCGGTTCGATGTGCAAGGACGCTGGATCGGGAATTTAACCAGGGAAGGAGATGGGCCAGGCGAATTCCAATCTCCTCGTCTGATCTCTGCGACCGGTCGAGGTGAACTGGTGCTTTATGATCCAGGAGGTCAGAGGAGAGTCACCCATCTAGATTCCAACGGCCGGTATATCAACTCGTTCGGGATACAGGGAGTCATCAACAGCATGCTCGAATGCGTTTCCAGTGCAGGCACCGACCGGTACTGGCTGGTTTCCGTTCATCCGGGTCCGCTTCTGACAGAGCCCTTTCTCGATCCGTTCCAAGAAGATATTCTGCTCGTATCCGGGGATAGCGAGGTGATCTGGTCGATCACATATGATGATATTCGGACCCAGCATTTCATCATCAATCAGGATAATCCGGGGATGGCCTACCCTTTTCCTGATCCCTCTGCCCGCGTCGCACACTGGACTTTTGATGATGCGGGAGCCATCTGGATCCTTGCACCTGATCATGATCGCATAACCAGAATCGATACTCAGGGGGCCACGACCGGCGAAATCGAACTCGATCTGGAGCCGATCCTACTCGACCGTACTGAGATTCAGCAGTTCGCCGATGAACGGACAGATCGACTACGCACCTCAGATCGTAAGGGTGAACAGGAATATGCAGATCAGATAACCCGCTGGCTGAAAACCCTCAAGAACCAATTCGCACCGATACAGCGGTTCTGGTGGATCGGTCCAGAGGGATTCCTCGTCGACCGAGTCCCAGTCGATCCCATGGCCCAAAGCTGGCGGGAGAAGCCGGGTCGTTACCTTGCTATCTTTCCGGATGGCACGATCTCTCAGGAGGCGAATGGACCGGGCGGACTGGTAGCTGTCGCCAATGGGTGTGCTGTGGCTTTGCGGTCCCATCTGGATGACCTGCCGAAGCTGGCACTGTATAGGATCACACCCATCGTGGAGGGATTGGTGTATCCGGATTGACTGAGCAAGGAATGGGGACGTGTTTCGTCGATTGTGCTATTCATACTGAACGCTGGGGGGTGGATTCAGGTCTAATACCATGATGGCTTTATCGAGCCCGATTATGCTGCGCGAGATAATGAGGTGGTTTTTATGAAATACTCCATGACTGCCAGGCCACTGGCTATTTTGCTGATATGCGTTTTTGTTACTGCCGGTTGTTCCCGGAGCGGTAGCCGGGGAGGGGAGGTGGAGGTGTTTCCGCCTCTCGAGAACGTTCATTCCCTTCTGCCCGCCTTCGAATGGGACGATGTCCATGAGGATTACATCCTCGTCAGGCCAGGTGGGCTCGCCGTCGATCGGAACAAGGAGATCCTCATCCTGGATGAGGACTATCTCAAGGTTTTCGATCTCGATGGCAATCCGTTGAGACTCATGGGGGGACCGGGCTCGGGCCCCGGTGAGTTTGAGCGGGTTCGATCACTCTGGTATAGCCCGGATGCGTATTACACCGTCTTCGGTGGAACGTTCGGATTCACTGCTCATTTCTTCCGACCGGATCATTCATACATCGAGCGGGTCAATCACATGTCCTCGCCTCTGTATCAGGATCTCATGCAGGCTCAGGATCTGCGTCCCCAGCGGCCGGAGGTGGTCCTGAACTTGAATGAAACCGATCGTATCTACTCGATTGACAGCCAGCACATCGATCGCGAGCAGAGAAATTTTCAGAAGGTCTTTCTCTTTCACGATTCGCCTGATTCACTCAGACTGATTGTCGAGTACCGGCAGACGAACATGGTTTGGGGTGAACGTATGGGATCGAGTACGCCAACCCTTGGTCACCTGCTGTTGATAGCCTTACCCCGGGGCCGGATCGCATATACTCACACATGGCACGATCAGAGTAGTGGTGAGGAACGATCGATATACACGATCCACGTCCTCGATCCAGTAACAGGTGACGGCTATACGATCGAGCACCCGTTCGTGCCGATCGAACACGACTATAAGATCCGTGAACTCGATGAGGAATACCGCGCCAGGAATCCTGAACAGGCCCGGGACATGGTAGAGGTCAGTCGGATGCTCAAAGAGCGTCATGATGAGCACATGTTTCTTGCCCCACTGAGTAATCTGTTGATCAGTGAGGATTACCTTCTTGCCTACCATGCAAGGAATCGCGGCGATTATCAGGAAGGTGAGGAATATCTGTTTCACGTCGACATCTTCGAGATCGAGAATGGACAGTATGTCAATTCCGCTATGCTCCCATATGGAAACTTCATTCATGATGGGATTCTGTATGGATTGACCTTCTCGCCGGATGAAGGCTCGACCGTGAAGAGAATCTCAATCGATCCAGTGATCTACCGTAGAAGATGACAAACTCTCTGAGCAGGCTTAACCGGGAACTATCAGTGTCTGGGTAATGACTGGTCATCCATCTCTTCAGGGGCGCTCTGATGTCTGTCAGATGTAATCCGACCATCGTTAGATCGATCATCATGTTGATGTGGTGTGTAGTACTTTCCTGTTCAGGGGGGGATAACAGGTCATCTGACACATCCTTCTCCAGAGAGATAAGAGCGGACGGAGTCGAGGTGATAACGTATCAGGATTTTTCTGCTCGAACCCTGTCCCTGGATACTCTCCATGTCATCGATCTCTGGAGTGATGATGTCGACTATCATTTCAGCGGAATCCGGCAGGTCCTGGGTGGTGAAGAGTCACTGTATCTGTTGGATTCCCGATCGAAGGAATTAGTACATCTGAACCTCGATGGCACTGTTATCCGGGTATTCGGTGGGGAGGGTGAGGGGCCGGGTGAATTCGAGATGCCCTCGAACCTGATCCGGGTCGGGGACGCGATCCATGTCTCTGATGTCGGGCTGCGGCGCATCTCGGTGTTCAGCATGCAGGGAGTATTTGAAAGAGACTACCGCTGGCCCACCGGAATCAATTCCATCGTCGGTCGTTACCATGTGGGGCCTGAAGGCAGTCTGTTCTTCATCGCCCGACCATCCCCAGCCGACCAGTCTCCATCGTTGGCACTGATCCGCCACACGCAGGGGGGCGAATCAGTCGAAGCATCTGTGGATACGCTCCTTCAGATGCAGGCCATGCCCTCCTCCATAGTGACACTGATGACCGAGTCGGGCAGACGGGTGCCGATATTCACAACCCCCATGTTCATGCCCTACCTGAAATGGGATTTGAGTGGAGATCGACTCGTCACGGTGAGTACCCTCCGGTTCCGGATCGAATTCCGTGACCTGACAGGCCATCTGGTTAGATTGCTGACCGGTCCGGGTGAAGGATTCGAGGTGACCGCCGCGGTCAGAAACAGATGGCTGACCGAGGATCT
>JALGVQ010000174.1 GCA_025774615.1 bacterium | reverse complement strand
CCCGGCGGTCTCATGAGACCGTGAGGACCACCTTTCCGCACTCTCCGGCCTCCATCAGGCGTATTCCTTCTTCGAAGGCTTCCAGCTCGAGGGTGTGGGTGAGAACCGGCGATATATCGAGTTCTCCCGCGGCGAGGAGGCGGTCCATCTCTTCCCATGTCTCCCATATCTTCCTCCCCACGATCCCGTAGTATCTGATCCCCTTGAAGATCAACTCATTCAGATCGAGTGTGACACGATCAGGCGGCAGGCCGAGCTGAGCGATGTGTCCTCCCGGGATGACACAGGAGATCGCGTCCTGTATGGCGGTCGGATGTCCCGACATCTCGAGGACCGCGTCAACGCCATCACCGGTCAGTTCCATGATCGTCCCGGTCAGCGATGTGGCGATCGGATCGATCAGGTGATCCGCTCCCATTACGCCGGCCAGCGATCGCCGGTAGGGATTCGGTTCGGAGGCGAACACCTCGGTCGCGCCATGCGCCTTTGCCACCCCCACGCTGAACGCGCCGATCGGACCGATTCCGGTGACGAGGACGCGTTTTCCTTCGAGCGGTTCGGCCATCGCGGTGTGGACGGCGTTGCCGAGTGGTTCGAGCGCCGAGGCAACGTTATCTGACAGCTCGGGTGGGGTCTTCCAGAGGTTCTCGGCGGGCACCACAATGTAATCGGCAAAACAGCCATCACGGTCGACACCGAGGATGCTGGTGTTGAGGCAGACCTCATACTGGCCGCGCCGGCACGGTATGCAGGTGTGACAGACGATGTGGGTCTCAGCCGATACCCGGTCACCGACGGCGATCTGATCAACCCCCTCGCCGACCGCTTCAACCACCCCGCAGAACTCATGTCCCATGGTCTGGGGAATCCGGGGACCGATCCGGCCTTCCGCCCAGGCATTCCACTCATAGATATGGTGATCGGTGCCGCAGATGGAAGTCGCGATCACGCGGATCAGCGCATCTCCGGCACCCGGCTCCGGCCTGGGTACCTCAAGGAGTTCAGCGCCCCTTCCGGGCGTGGTTTTGACGATCGCGCGCATCATCTCTGCCATGGGTCACTCCAGTCCGTCAGTGATGGCTGTTGTCCGGTTTCACCGTTCAGTTTCAGTATCAATGTATCAGCTTCGGCCCGTTTGCACCACTTGCCCGCGTTGTCTGCATACATTACTCTGGCGACACCGTGGGAGCACTCTACTTCATTTCAGATGTCCATCTCGGCGCGCAGTCTCCCGCCGAGGAAGCCACGAAGGAGGCCCTTCTACTCGACCTGCTCGAGCGGGTGGGCACTGACGGCGAACGCCTCTATATCCTTGGCGATCTGTATGATTTCTGGTTCGAGTACCGGCACGTCGTCCCCTCGGTCGGACAGCGGGTCCTGGCCGCTCTTCAGGGATTGACCAGTCGCGGGATCGAGGTCCACTACCTCGCGGGAAACCACGATTTCGCTATCGGCCCGTACATCAGTGACACCCTCGGATGCCATATACACCGCGAACCCTTTGATGTGGAATGGAACGGCACCCGCATCCACCTCCATCACGGGGACGGACTGGCCGGGAATGATATGGGGTACCGGGTGATGACGAAGATCATCAGGAGCCGGGCAGCCAAGTGGCTGTGGCGACTGATTCCCCCCGGTATCGGATTTGCCATCGCGGAAAAGGTGTCAGGCACCAGCAGGCACTATACGACCGGCAAGGATTACGGCGACAGTGATCGGGTATGGTCGCAGATCGAGACACTGGCCGGCAGGGGATATGACTACCTCATCATGGGGCATTCTCATATAGCTGAGGAACGCCGGCTGGACAACGGTTCTGTCTATCTCAATCTGGGATCGTGGCTGGGCGGAGGCGCTCCCTGCGCCCTGACCTGGCCCGACGACAAGCCCCTGACCCTCTGAGTGCGGATCGATCTACCGGATCAATCGCCTGCGATCACTCCTTCGAGATCGAAGTCGATGTGCCCCACGACTTCCGCATGCACGATATCGCCCGGTTTGAGCTCCGGCTGAGGCGCATCTCCGCCTGGTCCCTCGAGATAGATACCCTGATCGACTTCGGGCGCATCACCCCGTGTGCGACCGAGCCAGGAGAAGGGGGGCAGGTCATCGAGGAGTTCATCCACCATCACCTCCACCATCTCTCCGGTGAGTGAACCGTTGATCTCCAGCATGATATTTCGCTGAACCGAAAGCACTTCGGCGGCACGTCGCTCCATTTCTTCTTCCGGGACCCTGCCATCGAGTTCGAACGACGGAGTGCCTTCCTCCGGAGACCAGGTGAATACGCCGAGCCGCTCGAATCTGACTTCTGTGATGAGGTCGAGTGTCTCCAGAAAGTCTCGTTCACTCTCGCCGGGGAATCCCACGATGAGGCTGGTGCGAAGAGTGATCCCCGGGACCCGATCCCGCACCTTGTGAAACAGTTCGAGCGTCGCGCTTCGTCCCATCCCCCGCCTCATCGCCTCCAGAACGCTGTCGGAACCGCTCTGGACCGGCAGATCGAGATAGGAAACGATCCGGGATGAGGAGGCCATCACATCGAGGAGGTCGTCGGTGACGCGGGAGGGATAGGCGTACATCAGCCGTATCCACTCGATCCCTTCGAGTTCGCTGTCAAGGCGTCGCAGCAGACCGGCTATATCGGTAGTGATCCCTCCTGACCCTCCTTTCAGATCGCGACCGTAGAGGGTGGTGTCCTGCGCAATGAGGATCAGTTCCTTCACACCGGCACGTCCCAGAGCGGCGGATTCGGTGATCAGATCATCCGGTTCGACCGATACCGAGACCCCCCTGATGAGCGGGATGGCACAGAACGAGCAGGCATTGCTGCACCCTTCGGCGATCTTCAGATATGCGAAGTGGCCCGGTGTGGTGAGAACACGGGGAATGTCGAGAAGAACCTCGGCCCTGCCGGGAATCTCCACCCCGCCGCTGTCGGCGTGTCCGGTGAGTTGTGCCGCTGTTTCGCGGCAGACCGCCCTGATCTCCACGGGATCGAGCAATCCGAGGAAGCGGTCGACTTCGGGCAGTTCGGCTTCGAGCTCATCACGGTACCGCACGGCGAGACACCCGCCCACGATCAGGGAGCGGAGGCTTCCCGTTTTCTTCAATTCCGCGATCTGGAGGATCTCGTCGATCGATTCTTCCCGGGCCGACTCAATAAAACCACACGTGTTGATGATCACGACATCAGCTGAAGCGGGATCCTGAGTAAGGGAAAAACCGTCACTGACGAGCGCTCCCATGGCCTTCTCGGAGTCGACGCTGTTCTTCGCGCAACCCAGGGTCACGAACGCTATGGTGGGGTTCACGCAGTCGCCACCTGCGGCATCACGGGTTCGGCCGAGCCTCGTGGACCGAAGAGGGAAGAGAGGTGCTGGCGCAGGGCCGCCGCATCGATATTCCGCACGAGGCGCCCCCCGACCGCAAGGCTGATGATGCTGGTCTCCTCACTCACCACGACAACCACGGCATCTGACTCCTCGGTGATCCCCATCGCCGCCCGGTGGCGGGTACCCAGTCCCGGCTCGATCCTGCTGCCCTGGCTCAGAGGAAGCAGGCATGAGGCAGCTTCGATCACTCCATCCTGGATGATGACCGCCCCGTCATGCAGAGGTGTGTTGGGAAAGAAAATTGTTTCGAGCAGAGGCGCGCTCAATTCCGCTTCGAGCTTCACGCCGGTCTCCACGATGGCCTTCAGGCCCACTTCCCTGGCAAGGACGACCAGGGCACCTATACCCTTGCGACTCATACGCTCGATCGCTGTACAGACCTCGTCCACGACCTGTGGCTCCTCGACCTTGACGAAATAGCGCACGATCCGGCTCTGCCCCAGAATGATCAGGATCCGCCGCAGTTCCGGCTGGAAGAGGATGACGAACGCAATCAGCCAGATGGCCCCCACGTTCTCTATCAGGTAGGAGAGGGTCCCGAGCTGGAGGAGCTGGGCGAAGAAGGAGAGCATGAATAGAAGGAGCAGGCCCATCACCATCGGTACGGCGCGCGTGCCCCGGAGGATATGCATCAGCCGGTAGAAGATGTACGCCACCAGGAGGACGTCAATGACATCCCACAGGGTGATCGTCATGAAGTTGATATGGAAGAGAGTCATGATACCCGGTCCTCTGTGACTGCCCCTCTTATCTCATCGAGTGTATCGAGCGCGAGTCTCATCTCGGCCACGTCATGAACCCGTATTATCTGGGCTCCATGCCACGCCACGATCGCGCACGCCGACGCGGTTCCCATCAACCGCTCCTCTGCCGGCCGGTCGGCCGGACCCGAGGTATGCCGTTTCCGGGACGGTCCCACCAGAAGAGGATAACCGATAGAGTGGAACTCCGCCATGCGCCGGTAGATTTCGAAGTTATGCTGTCGACGCTTGCCGAATCCCAGTCCGGGATCGATAACGATACGGTCGGGAGCTACTCCCCCTTCGATCGCGGAGTCGACACGGGCCGCGAGAAAGGCGTGGATCTCGCCGATCAGATCATCGTACCGCGGATCATCCTGCATACTGGCGCTGAGACCGTGCCGGTGCATCAGAACAAGACCTGCATTCTGCCCGGCTACCAGGGGGATCATCAGGGGATCATCAAGGCCACCCGAGATGTCATTGACGATCACAGCGCCTGCCTCCAGCGCCGCACCTGCCACCTCCGACCTGGTGCTGTCTATCGATACCGGCAGTGAGGTCCGTTTCACTGCTTCCTCAATCGCTCCCGTCACCCGCTCGATCTCAACCTCTGCGGTGAGTGGTTCAGCGCCCGGCCTGGTCGATTCCCCACCGATATCTATCAGATCGGCTCCCCCCGCGACCGCCTGATCGAGCGCAGCCTTGATCTCATCGGGTGTCTCTGCCCGGCTGCCGGCATGGAACGAGTCGGGGGTGGTATTGATGACCGCCATCAGACGCGTGCCCCCGCTCAGGGGGAGGACACGCTCTCCGAACCGCCAGACCTCCGGAATATCGAGGCCGACACCGTATCGGAGAGTACGGAGAGCTTCGCCCGCATCACTCCCGGTGCTTTCCAGCCAGGTGATAAGCCGGTCGGTCCGGCCGCAGGCGATCATACCCCGACCCGCATCGCCGATCGCTCCGACCCCGGGTCGCGGCAAGGATGCCCGGAGCCCCTCTGCCAGGGATTCCGGCAGGAAAAGGGCCACGATCCCCCCTGTCGCCTCGTTCGGTCTGCCGCTCCGGGGGGGCGGGCCGAGCGGGCCGCACCATTCCCGGTCTGAACCTACCCGGTCGAGTTCGAGACGCGCTTCTCTATCAGATGACGGCCAGAGGAGTCGTGGACGGGCCTCAGGGGCCGTCAACGCTTCCCTCCATAGATAAGATTGAGGGCCTCCGAGCGTGTTGCTTCCCGTTCAAAGCCGCCTCGCATCGCTGATGTTACGACCCTGGTGCCGGGCTTCTGTACGCCCCTCATCGTCATGCAGAGGTGTTCGGCTTCGATGAGGACCAGAGCTCCGAGCGGTTCAAGAGAGCTGGTGAGCGCTTCGCACAGTTCGTTGGTAAGCCGCTCCTGTACCTGGGGGCGGCGGGCGGCGGTCTCGAGCATCCGCACCAGGTTGGAGAGTCCGGTGATCCGGTTCTCCCGGGGGATGTAGGCGATGTGCGCGTGGCCGAAGAAAGGGAGCAGGTGATGTTCGCAGACCGAGTAGAAGGGGATATCCCGCACGATGATCATCTCATCGTGGTTCTCGACGTCATACACCCTGACCTCTTCCTTGAGCGAGCGCCCCAGGCCCGAGAAAATCTCTTCGCACGCCTCAGCGACCCGTTCAGGAGTGCGGACGAGCCCCTCACGGTCAAGATCCTCCCCGATCCCCTCGAGGATCAAGCGGACTCCGGCGATGATCTTCTCTCGGTCCACCCTGACCTCCTCTCAAGAGCCCTCCGGAGAAATACTCCGGCTGGCCTCCTCAGCCCTGTGGATCCTACTCAGATGGATCGGCGTCCTTCACCTCATCCTCTTCCTCATCCTCTGCCTCAGGCGCTTCCGGTGTGTCATCCTCTGCCTCAGGCGCTTCCGGCGTGTCATCCTCAGAGTCCCCGTCGGCGTCACTATCGGCGTCTTCGTCGGTGTCAGCAGGTTCAGGAACCACTGTCAGCGGTTCCGGTTCACCCGGTTCGCGCCTCAGGGGCTTCCCGACGATGGCGAGGTCTATCTCCGCGCCGGAGAGTATCTCATATTCAAGGAGCGTCTCAGCCAGGTTCTTCAGGCTCTCGATGTTGTCCTTCAGCATCTGATCGACCTCATCCTCACACGTACTGATGATCGACTTGACCTCATCGTCGATCAGTTCGGAGGTTGATTCCGACCGCCCCTTGTTCCTGGAGATGGCGCGTCCGAGGAAAATCTCTTCCTCTTCTTCGCCGTAGTAGAGGGGCCCGAGCTTATCACTCATGCCCCACTCCTGGACCATTTTGCGCGCCAGCGCCGTGGCCCGCTGGATATCGTTGCCTGCACCCGTGGTCACCTCGTTGAAGATGAGCATCTCGGCAGATCTTCCGGCCATCAGGTGCTTGATGATGCCGAGCAGGTACTCTTTCGAGTGGATGTGTCGCTCATCGACAGGCAGGTAGTGCGTGAGTCCGAGTGCCCTCCCGCGGGGGATGATCGTCACCTTGTGTACCGGATCGGAACCGGGGACGAGTTTTCCAACCAGGGCATGGGCAGCCTCGTGGTAGGCTATCTTCCGCTTCTCTTCATCGGCAATGACCATGCTCCGCCGCTCGGCACCCATCATCACCTTGTCCTTGGCCTCCTCGATATCGGAGTTCGTCACACTGTCGCGATCGAACCGGGCGGCCAGGAGTGCCGCCTCGTTCAGGAGATTCGCGAGATCCGCGCCGGAGAGCCCTGGAGTGGTCCTGGCGGCGGTTCTCAGATCCACGTCCTTCGCGAGCGGGATGTTCCTGGAATGCACACGCAGGATCCCTTCCCGCCCCTTGACATCGGGCAGATCGACTATGACCAGGCGATCGAACCGTCCTGGTCTCAGCAGGGCAGGATCGAGAACGTCGGGCCGGTTCGTGGCCGAGATGAGTATGACCCCCTCGTTCGACTCGAAGCCGTCCATCTCCACAAGAAGCTGGTTCAGTGTCTGCTCGCGCTCATCGTGTCCGCCGCCAAGGCCTGCGCCCCGGTGCCGCCCGACCGCGTCGAGCTCATCGATGAAGATGATACAGGGCGCGTTGGCCTTCCCCTGTTCGAAGAGATCACGTACACGACTCGCGCCGACCCCGACGAACATCTCGACGAACTCCGACCCGGAGAGGGTAAAGAATGGAGCGTCCGCTTCGCCCGCAACGGCGCGGGCAAGAAGGGTCTTACCGGTCCCTGGAGGCCCGGTCAGGAGGACGCCCTTGGGGATCTTTCCTCCCAGTTTCTGGAATTTTGCCGGATCTTTCAGGAACTCTATGACCTCCTGGAGTTCCTGTTTCGCCTCGTCGGCACCCGCCACATCATCGAAGCTGACCTTCACCTTGCCGCCGGTCAGCAGCTTCGCCTTGCTTTTTCCGAATGAGAACACACCACGCTGGCCGCCCTGCATCTGACGCATGATGAAGATCCAGAGGAATATTATCAGGATCCAGGGAAGGGTCATGACAAGGAGACCACCCCACCCCTGCTCATTTCGG
>JALGVQ010000173.1 GCA_025774615.1 bacterium | reverse complement strand
ATCGATCTCCCCACCCTTCCAGCCCAGGATGAAGATCGTGAGCAGCGCGGTAACGACACATGGTATCAACAGCGGGAGGAAGAATCCTATATAGGGCATGTTCACACCCGCGGCGGTCATCATGGCCCAGAGACTCACCGGAGGTGCCGCCGCGCTCAGACCGGCGATAATGAAGACTATCGCAGCCGTTCGAGCCAGTGATATCCCCATGTAATGCAGGACGACCGCGACCATCCCGCCGGTGATGAGGACCGTCACGCTGCCGGCCCCGGTAAGCGCCCCCGGCAGAAGCAGCAGGATCATCAGGAGAATAAGAAGGATCGCCCGCTGCCGGTGGAATCGGGTGAGGATACCGCGGACGACGAAGGCGATACCGCCTGATTCCTTCAGCAGGTTCATGAAGAGGGTAGCGGTGATGAAGATCAGGTTGATGTCGAGATAGGTGATCGATCCTTCGGCGATGTGTCGGGTCGGGATCCCGAATCCCCCCGCCAGGGCGCCTGCCAGCGCGGCCGCGAGCATGGCCAGCTCGGTCGAGAGTCTGAAAACCTTGGCGACGATATACACCGTCACCATGACGGCGAGAATGATCCCTGCCTGTGCGAACATGCTCACCGGGCGACACCTGCCATACCGAAGAGTTTCTCCAGGACCGAACTGAGATCCATGTTCTTCTCATAGAGCAACAGAGGTATCCCGCTGTTATCCGAGATGATCGTGAACCGACGATCTTCGTTCCCCGCGCTCTTCACCAGGAGCAGGTCGGCCCTGGGACAGACAGCATCGATCGACTGTTCGTCGGTATTGTCCCCCTCTGCGGCTCCCTGGGCACGACGGTCCATACCTTCCACATGCGCTCCGACGATCAGGATCCCCTGCTTCTTTGCTTCCTCGATCAGAGCTGCCGTTCGCTCCAGCTCCTCCTGGATCGATATCCCGGCAGCGCCCATTCCCTTCAGGCTCGCTCCGCAGACGATGATGAGTGTCTTGACCGGACTACCCGCCTCCTGCCGATCGATGAGATCCTGAGCCGTGGCCTGCTTCAGTTCCTCGTGCTCTACCCCCAACCTTCGAAGGAATACCTTTACATAGGCCGGCCCTGGACTCTGGCCGCACGAACTGAGGACCACCGGTACTTCGGCCTGAATATCCACTTCCTGGGCCTGGAGATGATCCTGGGTGATGGCGAGAAGAATGAGGATGGATACGATTCCTGTCATCGACCTGAGCAGACGACTCATGATGGTTTCCTCCATGAAGATCGGTAGAGCAAGGGACCGTTTGGCATGATAGTGGAGCGGCAGAGGGTAGACAACAAGCTGTCATATTGAATTGATGATTACCATTGCTGATATTTCAAGAACCTTTATAATAATCCATATGTTATAAACGTTTTATAAAGAAGGTTCCTTGTGAAAAAGCCCATGCCAGCACCCACTCTGAGCGAATTAATGGAGAAACTTGATCTTCAGCAGGTAATACCCCGAATCCTCGATGTAAAGGCTGCCCCCAATGCACGCTACTATCACTGGGACAGGCTTTTTCACATTAAGCCTCCAGACAATCTGTCTCATCTTGAATGGTGGCTCGGTATAAAGCTGGCAAGGAAAACGATACTGAATGAAATTCGCTTCTTCGACAAATCCCAGCAACCTTTCCTGTATGCCCTGCCAGATAATGTACATCGAATGCTTCACGAGATTACTCAAGATGCCAGCGGACAAATTCAATTGGGTGAAGAAGTTACAAATCCCTATACAAAGAATCGCTACATCGTAAATTCTCTTATTGAGGAGGCAATTACGTCGAGTCAGCTCGAGGGAGCCTCAACGACTAAAAGAGTAGCAAAACAGATGATCAGGTCTGGTCGAGCACCTACCACGATAAGTGAACAAATGATTTTTAACAATTTCAGAGCAATGCAATTTATCTCTGAGAGCAGGAATCAATCATTATCTCCTGAATTCATCTGTGAACTACACAGAATAGTGACAGAAAACACCCTCGATGAACCGCAGATGGCCGGGTGTTTGAGAAAGAGTGCTGATGACATAACAGTTATTGATGAACTCGGCTCATTACTGCATGCCCCTCCAGAAGCCAGTGAACTGCCGGAACGCCTGAAGCTGATGTGCCAATTTGCCAACAAGACTTCATCAACGGAATTCATACATCCAGTGGTCAGGGCTGTCATATTACATTTCTGGTTGGCGTATGATCATCCATTTATTGACGGCAACGGGCGTACAGCTCGTGCAGTCTTTTACTGGTCAATGCTCGCACAAGGTTATTGGCTGACTGAATTTATTTCGATTTCAAGTATTCTTCGTAAAGCGCCATCGAAATACGCCAGGTCATTTCTCCTGACCGAAACAGATGAAAATGATCTTACATATTTCATTATTTACCAGCTTGAAGTCATTCAGCGCGCCATTCAGGGGTTGAAAGACTACCTGGGTTCGAAAGCCGAGGAAATTAGAAAAGTTGAATCCCTTTTACGACAGGCATACAAGTTCAATCACCGGCAGACTGCTCTTCTCGGGCATGCGCTTCGTCATCCTGGAATGCAATATTCAATAAAATCACATCTGAGAAGTCACAATATATCCTACCACACTGCGAGACAGGATTTACTGGATCTGGTAGAGCAAGGGTTACTTTCAACACGTAAAGCTGGCAGAGTATCCCTGTTTCAAGCACTACCAGATTTATTTGAGATTCTCCAGGATTCGGCGGATATAGCTGAATAGCATACGAAGACAATCACGATAATAGTGACCAGATACAGTACGGCAATCAGCATGAATGTTGGATCGTTTCCGCTCCTCGCATCGTGGAGTGCGGTCGAACCCGCATCGGGCAACGGAATCGGATCCCACGGAAGACCGAACCTGAGCGCGAGCCCTCGGATATGGAGCAGATGCAGAACCGGTATATCCGCGGTTGCCATTTCAAAGAGAACTCCCCGATGTTTCTCCTCGGGGAATATGGGCTTGTCGATAAGGCCTGGTCCGAGCTCGAGCACGAGCGGACTGGATCCGAGGTTCGCGTACGCACCGCCGATATTGACGAACACGGTTATGCCGTCCCGGATCATCTGCTGACCATCTCCTGAATAGACTCCCATCCGCGCGGCGACATTCTTTCTCAGATCTGGTTCCGAGATGAACTGGATCCCGGAAGAAGTGATCCGTTCGACGAGCCTCTCACGAACCGCCGGTTCGAATTCATCTCCGGTATCCCGGTTCCCCCCGAGCGAGACAGCTGCCGGAGGTATCGTGAACACTCCACGATCGAGCAGCAGCTCGTAGATGTCCAGAAGGGTGAACCGGCTGTCAGTCGCTCCCCAGGAGGAGGCACCGAGTGAGATGATCACGACCGGATGGACATCCATCGCCTGCGCCGCAGACAGCACCGCTATCAGGAGCGCGGGGAAGGAGGCTGAGCACCCGACCGCGATCATGTCGCCCTCTTCGACCCCCGCCTTCTTCAGCAGATGGACCAGGAGGGCAGCCATATCGGGGTTGATCGTGGTTCGTTTCGCTTCAAGATCTCCCAGAGAGGTGAAAAGATCAGCATATTCAGGACCGATGAGACCGGTGGCGTTCAGATCGGATTCTGATATCAGGTCGGCCTTCTCGGTTCCGATGACCGTGATCGCCTCTTCCATCATCTCTGCCGCATTTCGCATCTCGACCGACCATGCGAGCTGCCTCCGGGGAGAGAGCACCTGTACTGTCAGCCAGGCCGCCAGGCTCACGGCTCCCATGGTCAGGATGGTGCGTCGGAGTCGACTGTCGATACGCTGAAGGGGCATCGATCAGAGGAGGGCGAGCGCCCGACCGAGGAAGTAAAGGATCACTGTGACCGTCACCAGCGCGGCGCTCGTGACCACGACCCCCTGTCGCTCGAAGTGGTTCGCGACAAGGCCTGGAATGACCCACCCGATCACCTGGTATTCCATCGTCACCGGGAAAATCCCCGGAAACACCGTCCGCCAGAGAATCGCCCACACACCTCCGATCAGGATCAGGAACACGAACCGCCGCTTGCCGAAAAGGATGAGATACCCTGAGGCCAGCCGGTAGACAAGGAATGTCAGGAGAGCGGCCAGAAGCGTCCCGACGATCCGTTCCGGTTCATTGAGGAAGAGAACCAGGTAACTCGGTACGATGATCCCGCCGGGATATACCCCGGTCACCCAGACACAGAGCAGTGCCAGCAGCAGACCTATGAAGGGAATCTCATACCCCATGACGAGTTCCTCTCAGGTTCCATTGCTCGACCAGACGCTCACCCATCCCGCCGATATTGCCGAACCCGAAGAGTATGGCCCCATCAGGGATCTCGGAGATCACCCGTTCGGTCATCTTCTCCGGATCTGTTTCCCGGAGTACCCGCGAATCACGCAGTCGTCTCGAGAGGGCGCGCGCGTGTCCCCCGGTCACATACAGCGCATGAAACCTGTTCGCCCACTCTTTCCTGAGAGCATCGAGCCACTGAAGCGTCCGGTCGCCCCGATCGATCCGGAGGTTGAGGAGCCCGTACATCCCTTCCTTTTTCCCGGGAAAGAGGTCGCGCACCCTCTGATATGCCTCCTGGGTGGAGAGAGGATCGTTCGACGCGAAGGCGTTCACGAGGAAACACTCATTCCCGGTTCTCTCCGAGCGATAACGCCAGATTGCAAGCGCACCGATATCCCGCGTCACCGACTCGATTCCCTCTCTGATCGTTTCATCATCGATGCCGAGGTGGCGGGAGATTTCACATACAAGATCGAGAGTCTCGTCGAACTCGAACGATCGCATTACCCGGTCATCACTGGAGAGACCGGCAGACACCCCCGGTTCGACTTCGGTATACGCCCTGCCCCGTGTGAATACCTCGCGTCTCTCCGACAGCGGCAGGAACACTTCAGCATGTGCCGGTATACCGGATGCCAGAACCTCCGCCACTTCACCTCCGGTCGTCCCCATTGCTCCCACATGGTCAGGTCTGGCGTTGGTCACCGCGACGATGTGAGGGTTGACCAGTTGTCGTGATTCCACCAGATGGTTCTCGGTATGGATACTCATCGCCTCCATCACAAGAGTATCCGCTCCCTTGCCTGCCGCCAGGCGCACATATCGTTTCTGCTCGATGATCGACGGGACACCACGTCTGGGAACATCCTGTTCACTGCCGTCGGGAAGGATCACGACAGCGCGCGAGCCGGTGGTCTTTGCCACTACCATGCGGCCATCCTCCCGCAGCACTGAAGTCAGCAGGCGCACGACACTCGATTTCCCACGGGTACCGGTAACAGAGATTCTGAGCAGGATGGCCCGCAGGTTCCGTTCGTGGAGTATCCGCTCCATAACGAGCAGGAAGAGAAGGAGTCCGGTGCTGATCAGCAGAACGATCATGGAGGGAGTGTAACACACCAGAACGCGGATGCACGAATTATCCACGCAACCTGAGCCTCTGATCAGGTGTATTACTGGTGAGTATGGATTACCCTCGCGACCCATATGAGCTGAGAAGAGAGCGCCGATCCCGGCTGCTGAGGACAGCTGGTCCCGCTACCGGTGCGATCCTTCTCCTTCTGATGCTCATCCTGATAATCGCCGGGATCGCTGACCGTTCTTCTGACGTTCCCCCCTTACCTCCACGTCCTCCCCTGCCTGACACTGTCTGGTCCTCCCGGATCGAGGAGTGGGCCGAGACGGCCGACCCCCTGAACAGCCTCAGCATCGCGCATGAGGACTCTGTCATCACCGAACAGTATTTCCGGGGCATGAGGGCCGATCGGCAGGTGAACATCACGTCTGTCTCGAAGAGCATCATGTCAGCGCTTATCGGCATCGCCCTCG
>JALGVQ010000172.1 GCA_025774615.1 bacterium | reverse complement strand
CATGCTCACGATCGGGTGTGACGAACTGGTCGGAACGAACGAGAGTCCCGATCAACCCTCTACCCCTGCCGGGCCCTCAACCGGCTTGATTGATTCATCGTATACCTTCACTGTTTCGGCTGAAGATCCCGATGGAGATGATGTTTCGATCCGGTTCGACTGGGGCGATGGCGGAATGTCCGATTGGAGCACGTTCGTCTCTTCCGGAGCCACAGTATCGATGTCTCATGTGTTCACTACAGCTGGCACGTATCAGGTC
The DNA here is from genome assembly GCA_025774615.1 of bacterium. GTDB lineage: Bacteria > Blakebacterota > Blakebacteria > Blakebacterales > Blakebacteraceae > Blakebacterum. The sequence goes on along the minus strand of JALGVQ010000172.1, from coordinate 6,714 downwards.
AAGGCGATGGTGAAAGATGGTGATGGTGAGGAATCGGGCTGGTCAGGATCCCATGAGATCACGATCGAAGGACCTCCCGGCTGGAAAACAGTGGGGACGCAGGGTTTTTCCGCGGGCGAGGTCGGAAAACTCACCCTCAGGTTCCATGCCGGAACCGCCTATGTGGCCTTCCAGGATTATGTGAACAGCTTCGGGGCCACAGTCATGTACTACGACGGTTCCAGCTGGGTGAACCTGGGACCGGCGGGATTCACCTCCACAGCGGCCTATGAGCCCTCATTCGCAATCGACGCCAGTGGCACCCCCTACGTCGCCTATTATGACGACAGCAACAGGGCCAATGTGATGAAGTACAATGGCTCGAACTGGGTGCTGGTCGGAGCGGCGGCCTTCTCCGAGGGTGAGATCAGTTCTCCCTCCATTGCCATCCACAACGGCACCCCCTATGTCGCGTATGGTGACGCTTTCTACGCCGACCAGGGCGGTTTCGATCACAAAGCCGTCGTGAAGATGTTCGACGGAATGAACTGGGTCACGGTCGGCACGCCCGGCTTCAGCGGTGATGAGGTGACCTCGGTCTCCCTGGCTATCAACAGCGTCGGCATCCCGTTCGTCGCCTTCTCTGACTGGGCCTACGCCAACGCTTTCGAGTTCGGTCAGGCAACGGTGATGAAGTTCGACAGCGTCAACTGGATCGCGGAGGGTTTCGCAGGCTTCACGACCGGTGAAGTGCGTTCTACCGTCCTCGCCATCCATGCTGATCAGGCATACCTGGCATACCGGGATGCCAACGACAAAGCCACCGTGGTGACCTATACCGGTTCCACCTGGGACCCGGTCGGAGTCGAGGGATTCTCGGCGGGCACGATCAACCTCCCCTCTCTGACAATCGTTAACGGCACCCCCTGGATCTCGTTCAAGGACAATGCCAACAGCAGCAAGCTCACCGTAATGCAGTTCGATGGATCTTCATGGTCAATCTACGGTACTGCGGCCTTCTCCCCCGATTGGATCGATTTCTCCTCGATCGCGATCGAGGACGGGGAGCCCTGGGTAGCCTTCAAGGACAACCAGTTCCAGGGAGGCGTATCGGGAATGATCACCGTGATGGTGTATCGGTAGTCTGAAAGCCCAGTGAGTATTTGACTGAGTTGTTGACTGAGAAAGTGACGAACTGACGAGGAGAGCGAACATGACCGGGAGATCCGAGCATTCAGCCCTTCATCGCAGACGGGATCTGGCGATTGTCTGCATTGTGTCCCTGGTATTCGGTGCGATCGGCACAGGTATACGAGCTCAGGACACCACTATACGGATCATCCAGGAGCCATATCAGGAGGTATTCGCCTTCCTCGGCTTCTATATCGAGAGCTTTGGAACCCAGGAAGTGGAACAGGGCTCAACGATCCTCACCGACGCTGACCAGCTGGGCATGGGTGTCCGTCTCATGTCGACCCGCCGGGCCGACATCCAGTTCGAGACAAGTGTCGGCTGGCGGACGGTCGATCTGCTGGTACTGGGTGATCCTGAACGTACCGATTTCTTCGACATCTTCGTCGGTGCCCGGTACTGGCCTCTCTATAACACCTTCTGGATCGGGGATATGGCTATCCGGCTGACAGCGTCAGCACGCGGAGGACTCGTCATGGGCAACCAGATGACCGGAGGTGTCGAGTTCAGCGGTGGATTCACCGTCTCGAAGGGGCTGTCACCGAGCGTCCTCTTCATCGAGGCAGTCTTCAGACCGGTGGAGTACATCCACAAAGACATCGACGAGATCGCTGCCGACGTCCTGCTCCGGCCCTCGTGGACCCTGCGGATAGGATTCCAGTTCGGGCCGACCTGAGCGACCAGGTCGTGATCAGACCAGGATCTTACGGCACCCGATACACCCGGATCGAGCCGGGCGATTCATAGGTCAGAACAGCGTAAATGGCATTATCTCCCACGGCAAGAGATGCACCAATACCCAGGTCCTTGACCCCAGCCGGAAAATCAACCACGTGTTGAGGTTCCATTACACGGTCCGATCCAAGCCACCATTCCGATAAGCACCAGATCGAGTCGCCAGACCTGAAATAGACTTTGTCTCTTGAAGGAGAAAGAGCCGGACACTCACCCTTCACCAGTTCACCGATATCCCCACTATGCGTATCCAGGATCATCAGAGAAGCATCCATCCTCTGACCTCTTTGATACACGAGATACCGGTTGTTCGGCCCAGGAAGGGGATGGTACATATCCCTTCCGGACAACAGGGTATCCGGGATTCCAATACTCAATATGGATCCACTCCGTTCGACTTCGATCCTCAGGAACAATCGGGGTGCATCCAGCTCCATCGGAATGAACCGATAATAGATATAGCGGCCATCAAGCGACCAGTATGGAGTCTCGATGTGTCCCGGTTCAGATAGTCCCGGCAGGGATCTGATACGACCCTGTCGAAGATCGCAGTAATGGAGCGTCCCGGGTTGGTCACCCGGGGCAGCCCTGAAGATCGCATACCTGCCTTCACTCGGATCGACACTGGCATAGATCTCCGTGCCGAAATCGACGGTCGTCTCATGCAGGCCGTTGCAGATACCAGTAGCCAGATCGTATTGCCGGATGAGTGAGCCGCTCTCACGACCAACACCGGTGAAGTAGATAGTCTTCTGATCCGGCGACACCGCCGGCGCCATGGTCTGCCGGAATTCTGTCACCAGTGGTTCGAACTCACGTCTCCCCGGTTCAAGCAGACTCTGCCAGAGCCACCAGGTCTCATTTGCCGTGAGAAGGATGTATTGCCCTGATACTGCGTGGTAATCATAAGCCCAGATCGCATCCACTTCGCCGGGCGGGAATTCATGGCGTACCACGCGGCTGACCACACCTGACAAACCGCCCAGGATCAATCGATACAGCCCTGGCCCCCACATCTCTTTAGCAAGCAACTCACTCCTGACAGGATCCCATCTCAGATCCCAGAGGAAGTAATCCTCCGCGGAGAGCAGACGTATTGCCTCACCACCTTCGGCCGGTACACTCCAGATGCCCAGGTTTGTCGCCCTGCGAAAGACCACAAAAGCTATTCGCGAATCGTTCTGCATGAACACCGGGTAATACACACCCAGGTTATCAAGCGGAGTCGGCAGTCCTTCGATCGCGATCGGTCGGATGTCCAGATCGGCGGTCCCGGTAACATCGTCCCAGGAAATATTCTGAACGACTTCGAGACCTTTGATGCCGCCCTGTTGATTGGCCCAGACGAGACGCTGCCCATCATCCGACCATTTCGCATCCCTGATCCCGGTTTCTGCCAGGGTGCACCAGGCCCGGGTATGGACGTTGTAGAGCGCTGCCCCCATCGTCCCATGCAGCACGAGAATCGAATCATTCTTCGACCACGCCACCTGGGAATACTGCATCTCCTCAGGAATGGTGTGGAACTCAGGTCCCGCGTCAGTCCGGGTCTCCCGGATCACCAGCGTACCTCTTGGATGATCTCCGACAAAATATGCGACCCTGTCCCCGAAGGGATTCCAGGAAGGATTATCTTCGTTCGACAGCATGGGAAATTCCAGCATCAGGATCGGATCGGTCGGGAACAGACCACGGGAAAAAACAGTCAGCACACCCAGAGCGAGAAGAAACGTGTAAAACAAGCGCATCGCCATCGGTGTACGACGACTCCTGGTACGTCGCCTCCAGGCCGGGCGCACTACCGGAGGGGAATAGTCCACCGAAGCCCCGGCAGCTACCTCCTGCAACAGCCGGAAGGCTTCCTGCCCGTCCTGGATCCGCAATTCCGGATCTTTCTCCATACACCCATCGAGGAAATTCTGAAAACCGGGTAGTGCTTCTTGAGTCTTACCGGAAAGTGGTGGATGTACCTCTCGAAGAATCCGATAGCCGATAGCCTCGAAAGAATCTCCCTCAAAAGGAGGCTTTCCCTCCATGATCTCGTAGCTCACAACCAGTAGGATCTTGAGGAGTCGAGCGAGGCGAGGGGCTGGATAAGCAGCAAGGGCGTCCATCGAGCTCGCATTCCTCAAATCCCGGGTTGAACGAAGCCGCCGATGAAGTGCTATGGGGATTTCAGGTCAGCTCTGCTGTCAGGTGATAGTGGAGAATATGGATCAGAGAGGTGATTTGAAGCGAAGGTGCGGTCATGGAGGGGGTAGTGAGGCCGCATCCGGACAGATGAATCACTGTCATAGTGGATAGTCAGACATACGTCAAAGCTGGACGGTGAGCCGAAGGCATACCGGTCCGATCCTGCCGCAGGCAGTCTTTGCCGCACATCTCTTTCGGGGTTTTGACTCATTGGATTTCTGCCTACGGTGACCTGCAACAGAGAACGAGAACAGGAGTGCGGGGAATCAGGATGCGGTATCGATGGGTACTTCCGCATGCCGGGCATATGCCGATGTCGATACCGGTGAGTTCCTTGAGCAGAGTTTGCCAGTCATCGGATTCGGTGTTGTTCGTCTCAGGCCCTGGATCCGATTGATGGGCGTGGGATGGGATTTTGAGCAGATCTCTGGCGAGTTCAAGTTTCGTATTAACATTGCCCGAGGCCATCAGGCCGTAATGGCGGATCTTGACGAAGCCATCGGGGAGCACATGCATCAGGAACCGGCGGATGAACTTCTGCGGACTCATCGACACGGTGTTACCGTCTCTGGTCGCTATGGTCACCTGGTGAGGGTTGAGTTCCACTATCCGGTTGTTGGAGATAGCCACCCGGTGGGTGTAGCGGCCCAGGTAGGAGAAGACCTGCTCGGCTCCTGCAAAGGGCGGCTTCGCATAGACGACCCAGCCCTTCTCATACAGCCGACTCTTGAGTTGCTCGAAGGCACCGGGGGCAGCCAGTTCATAGGTCATCTCCAGCAGTTCTTTCTCGTATGCCCGGCTGAGACTGTCAAGGAACTTACCGCGAAAGAGCCTGGAGAGGACCTCGAAGGGGAAGAGGTAGTCGGCGCCGGTCTCCACCCACCGTTCTGAGTCGGGTGAGAGCCCGCCGCCGGTGACGATGCAGTGCAGATGGGGATGGTAGCGCAGCTCCCGGGTCCAGGTGTGCAGCACCGCCGTGATACCGAGCAGTGCCCCGAGTCGTCCCGGATCCAGACCCAGCTCCAGCAGGGTACTGGAGGCCGCTGAGAACAACAGGCCATAGATCAATCTCTGGTTGCGCAGTCCCAATGGCCTGAGTTCGCCGGGCAGGGTGAAGACCACATGGAAGTAGTGGGTGGGCAGGATGCGCTCCTGCCGTTTCTGGACCCACCGGGCCTGGGCCAGGGCCTGGCATTTTGGACAATGCCTATTTCTACATGAGTTAAATGAAGGTCTCTCATCTCCGCAGTCGGGGCATACGTCCAGATGCCCACCCAGGACCGCCGTCCGGCAGGCGGTAATGGCCCGGATCACCTTCCGCTGTTCAGGTCTCAGGACATGGGTAGCCCGGTAGACCTGCCCGTGGGCGCGGAAGATGTCGGCCACTTCGTGTCGGGGACGCTCCCCTTGCCGAGGGGTGGCACTGATCTCTATCCGAGGGCCGAGGCCTTATCGGTTCCCAGCACGTCCAGCGGGCTCGTGGTCCGTGCGATGTGCCGGGCGCTGACCTGTGCGTACACCGTCGTCGTCGCTATGGAGCGGTGGCCCAGAAGCACCTGGATCGTCCGGATATCTGTGCCCGATTCCAGCAGGTGGGTGGCGAAGCTGTGACGAAGCGTATGGGGCGTCACCTGTTTGGTGATCCCGCACTGCTTCACCGCTTTACGCAGAATCCGCCGTACTGACTCCGGTGAAAGCGGTTTGTCTGACTTAGAGCCCGGAAACAGGTACGGCCCCTTCGGGCGCGTCTCTTTCCAGTACACTCGCAGAATCGCAAGTAGACGCTCGCTGAGCATCACATACCGTTCATGGCCACCCTTGCCATCACGGACGCGCAGCAGCATCCGCTTGCTGTTGATGTCAGCTACGTGCAGCCGGCACACTTCCCCAATCCGCAGACCGGCCCCGTAGGTGGTCATGATCAACGCCCGGTACTTGATGGACCGGACCGCGCCGAACAACTCCTCCACCTCGCTACCGCTCAGGACCTCCGGGAGCTTGTGCGGAACCTTCGGTATGCAGAATGACTTCACCACCTCAGGCCGGTTGAGGGTCACTGAGTACAGAAACTTCAGCGCCGCAGCACAGACCTTCTGGGTCGAAGGACTCAGATGTTTCTCATCCCGCAGATGCAGCAGGAAACCACGGACCTCTTCCCACCCCATCTCTTCAGGGCTGCGCCGGTAATGGGCCACGAATCTCTGTACGTATCGCAGATAGTTCGCTTGCGTTGAGGGGCGAAGATTGCGTAATCTGAGATCGGCCTCCATCCTGTCACGGAGCACTCCCATGCTCCACCTCCTTTGTTTTGGAGCGCCTCCATGACGCACCATGAGCAGGATGGAGGCTATCTACGCTCTCTGAAAGGGTAACCGATCTGGATGTGTGTCGAGTGGAGGGGGCGATCAGCTCACCGCGGCTGATATGACATTACAAAACTGCCGCGTAGCGGCTTCGTCCAACCAAACGTATCTATATGAATATCGCGAAAGAACCAGTAACTAGTTCCCATCCAGAAACTCGTAACACCTTATCATAGAAAAGGTTAGGCGGCGCAAACAACCCACAAAATGTCACCACTGGGTAGTATTTTGAGGTCGACGAAAACCAATCAAA